>JAGTSD010000263.1 GCA_018262135.1 Pseudomonadota bacterium
TGAGCGACATCGTCAAGCTGGCGTCCAACGAGAATCCGCTCGGTCCCAGCCCCCGGGCGCTGACTGCGATCCGCGATGCTCTGAGCGGGCTGGCCCGTTATCCTGACGGCAACGGTTTTGAGCTGAAGTCCGCGCTGTCGGCGAAGCTCGGTATTTCGATGGCGACGCTGACCCTGGGTAACGGTTCCAACGACGTGCTGGAACTGGCGGCGCGGGCGTTCCTGACCCCGGAACACGAGGCGGTTTTTTCCGAACACGCCTTCGCGGTCTATCCCATCGTCACCCAGGCCATCGGCGCGACCGCCCGCGTGGCCAAGGCCAATCCGCCCGATCATCCCATGCCCTACGGCCACGATCCGGCGGCCATGCTGGCGCTGATCAACGACCGCACCCGGCTCGTATTCATCGCCAATCCCAACAATCCCACCGGTACCTGGCTGAAGACGGCGGAACTGGAAGCCTTCCTGGCGGCGGTTTCCGAGCAGGTCATCGTGGTGGTGGACGAGGCGTATGGCGAATACGTGGATGCCGAGGCGGACTGTCCCGACGCCCTGCGCTGGCTCGACCGCTTTCCCAACCTGATCGTGACTCGCACCTTCTCCAAGGTCTACGGACTGGCGGGATTGCGGGTCGGCTACGCCGTCTCTCATCCCCAGGTCGCCGATCTGCTGAACCGGGTGCGCGAACCGTTCAACGTCAATAGCCTTGCCCTGGTCGCGGCGGCGGCGGCGCTGGACGATGTCGAGCATCTAAAGCGGAGCAAAGCCCTCAATCGCACCGGGATGAAGCAGTTGCAGGACGCCTGCCGCCGACTGGGGCTGAACTGGCTGCCATCGGTCGGCAACTTCCTGTGCGTGGATGTGGGCCGGCCCGGCCGTGAGGTATTCCTGGAACTGCTCAAGCGCGGCGTGATCGCCCGGCCGGTAGACAATTACGGTCTACCCCGGTTTTTGCGGATCAGCCTCGGTGCCGAGGCTGAGAACGCCCGGCTGATCGAGGCCTTGACCGACGTGCTGAAGGGTTGACCGGGTTATGGCGCAGCCCCTGATTCGATGCCTGTGCATCATCGGCGTCGGCCTGATCGGCGCCTCGCTGGCTCGTGCGCTGCGCGAGGCCGGCGAGGTGGGCGAGGTGGTCGGTTGCGGACGCAACGAGGATAACCTGCGGACCGCCGTGCGCCTGGGCGTGGTGGACCGTTACGACACCGATCCCGCCCGCGCGGTCGCCGGCGCCGACGTGGTGGTGGTAGCCGTCCCGCTGGGAGCCATCGAACCCGTGTTGCGCACTATTGTTCCGCACCTGGCGTCCGGGGCGGTGGTGACCGACGTGGGCAGCGCCAAGGGCAGCGTAGTGGCGGACGTGGAGCGGATTTACGGCCATATCCCGCCCAACTTTGTGCCCGGCCATCCCATCGCCGGCACCGAGAAGAGCGGTGTGGAAGCCTCCTTCGCCACTTTGTTCCAGCGCCGGCGGGTGATTTTGACCCCGCTGGCGGAAACCGCCGCAGCCGCGCACCGGCTGATTCAGAACATGTGGGAATTGACCGGGGCGGAAGTGGTGGACATGGGAGTGCGCCATCACGACGCGGTGCTGGCCGCGACCAGCCATCTGCCCCACATGCTGGCCTACACCCTGGTGGATACCCTGGCGCGGCTGGACGACCGGGCGGAAATCTTCCGCTACGCTGCCGGCGGGTTCCGTGACTTCACCCGCATCGCGTCCAGCGACCCGACGATGTGGCACGACATCTGCGTCGCCAACCGCGAGCAATTGCTGGAGATGATCGCGCTGTTCAGCGCCGATCTGGCGCGACTGGCCGAGGCGATTCGCAGCGACGACCGCGCCGCGATCCTCACCGTGTTCCAGCGAGCCAAGCGGGCCCGCGACAACCTGTATCTGGATTGAGGGCGGAACCGCTGGCTACACTCAACCCTTGATCGGCTCCATCACGGCATCCAGATTCAGGTCGTCGCAGAAGTCCAGGAACTCCTCGCGCAACAGCGCGATATGGGTGTTGGCCGGGATGCCGATGGCCAGGTTGACCGAAAACATCGGCGTGCCGGTGTGCGGCGCGCTGTAGCTCTTGGTGACCATATCCTCGATGTTGATCGAGCGGCTGGCGAAGAAGCTGGCCAGATGATGGACGATGGCCGGCTGGTTGATCGCCACCACTTCCACCGCATAGGGCAGCGCGTCGCCCGCTGGCGCGCGGCTTTCGGTGCGCTTGGCGACGATGGTCAGGTTCAGCGCCTGTTCCAGCCGCTTGAGCTGCATTTCCAGTTTGGTCAGCGTATTCCAGTTGCCCTGCACCAGCAGCAGGATGGCGAACTCGCCACCCAGCACGGTCATGCGGCTGTCCACGATGCCGCAATCGCAGTCCAGGATCACGCGGGACAGTTCGTTGACCAGACCGGGACGATCTTCACCCAGGGCGGAAACGACCAGATGGTTTTTCACGGACGCAGCTTCCTAACAGGCTAATGGAAGGGAATTGCACTACGCCAGTGTACAGGCATCCAATCGGGGTGAAAACCGCCCCGGCGGGCGCTTGTCAAGCCCGCCCGGTCACCGTACCATGCGGTGATTGCGGGTAGACGGGGAGCATAAGATCATGTTTCGGGGCAGTATGGTGGCGGTAGTGACGCCGATGGCGGCGGATGGCGCGCTGGATTTCGAGGCGCTGGCGCGACTGGTGGAGTTTCATATCGAGAATGGCACCGACGCCATTATTTCCGTCGGTACCACCGGCGAGTCGGCGACGGTGGATTTCGAGGAGCATATCCAGGTGGTGCGCCGGGTAGTGGAACTGGTCGGGAGCCGGATTCCGGTCATCGCCGGCACCGGGGCCAACTCGACCACCGAGGCCCTGCATTTGACCCAGGGGGCGATGGAGGCCGGCGCCGATGCTTGCCTGCTGGTCACGCCCTATTACAACAAGCCGACCCAGGAAGGGCTGTACCGGCATTACAAATTGATCGCCGACAGCGTGGCGATTCCGCAGATTCTCTACAACGTGCCTGGCCGTACCGCCTGCGACCTGAAGCCGGAGACGGTCGAGCGGTTGGCCGAAATTCCCAACATTGTCGGCATCAAGGAAGCCAGCACCCTCGAACGCATTCAGGATCTGGTGCGCCGTTTGGGCGACCGCATGGATGTCTACAGCGGTGACGACGGCATTGCCGCCGAAGCCATGCTCACGGGCGCCAAGGGGGTGATCTCGGTGACGGCCAACGTCGCGCCGCGCCTGATGCACGAGATGGCGACCGCCGCGCTGGTCGGCAACCGCGCCCAGGCCGAAGCCATCAACAGCCGGCTGGCCGGCCTGCACAAAGCGCTGTTTGTAGAATCCAATCCCATCCCGGTGAAGTGGGCGGTCCAGCAGTTGGGCCTGATTCCGCCGGGTATTCGCCTGCCGCTGACGCCGCTGTCCGAGTCCTGCCAGCCGGCGGTGCGCGAAGCGATGCAACAGGCTGGAGTGATCTGACCAACCATGACGACACGTTTTCCCCATCCCTCGTGGCGCGCTGTGACGCTGGTCGCGGCGCTGACGGCGCTGACGGCCTGTTCCACCCGCTTTGACAGCTTGCTGCCCGACCGGCGGCCGGATTACCGCCAGAGCAAGCCGGCGCAAAGGCTCGAAGTGCCGCCGGATCTGACCTCGTCCACCATTGATGACACGCTGGTGGTGCCGGAGATCAATCCAGCCGGTTCGGCCAGCCAGCCGGTTCGGCCAGCCTCTCGGCTTACGCCAGCGAACGCGGCGGCCAGCAAAAGCCCCAGGCCAGCAAAACCGAAGCCGTGTTGCCGGCACAGCCGGGCATTACCCTGGAACAGGACGGCAACCAGCGATGGCTACACATTGCGGCGCCAGCCGATCAGGTCTGGCCCAAGGTGCGGGAATTCTGGACCAGCAATGGCTTCACTCTGAAGCGCG
>JAGTSD010000038.1 GCA_018262135.1 Pseudomonadota bacterium
AAGTTCGCCAAGGATTACGGTGTGCTGCTGGAAGATGGACCGCTGGCCGGCCTGACTGCCCGCGCCGTGGTGGTGCTGGATCAGAACAACCGGGTGCTTTACACCGAACTGGTCCCGGAAATCGCCCAGGAACCGCATTACGACACGGCCCTGGCGGCGCTGAAGTGATCCCCTCATGCTGATCTTCGACCAGTCTCACCCCAGTCGCCGGGCGATTATTCCCACCGCCGCGCCCGATGGGGCGTTGTCCGACATGCCATCGTCCGGTGCGGCGGCTGGACGAGGTGCGGGCCGCCCGTGACATGGATTTGACCTGGCGACCCGCTGCCGAATCCTGATCTACGATGGGCTTGCAACATCACAAGGGCTGGCGCCGGCTGGTCAACGCCACCGGCTATTCGTGGGCAGGGCTCAAGGCGGCCTGGCGCAACGAGGAAGCGTTCCGGCAGGAGGCGCTGCTGTGCGCCGTGCTCGCGCCGCTGGCGCTGTGGCTGGGCGATAGCGCGGTGGAGCGGGCGCTGCTGATCGGCAGTCTGTTGCTGATCGCGATCGTCGAGTTGCTCAACACCGGCATCGAGGCCGCCATCGACCGCATCGGCCCGGAACGCCACGAACTGTCGGGCCGGGCCAAGGACATCGGCTCGGCGGCGGTGTTCGTGGCGCTGCTCAACGCCGGCGTGGTGTGGCTGCTGATTCTATTGGCCTGAGCAATCCCGGCAAGGCGGACAGACGCAGCGCCAGCGCCGCCTGCTCGGGGCTCGCGCCGTGCGGAACCACGCCCAGCAGCGGAGCATTCAGACGGGTTTGCAAGGTTTCCAGATTGGCCTCGAAGCGGGCCATGGCCGGGGCGATCCGGTTGGCGATCCAACCGGCCAGGGTCAAACACCGGTTCGCTATCGCCTCGGCGGTGAGCAGGGCGTGATTGAGACAACCCAGCCGCATCCCCACCACCAGCACCACCGGCAAGGCCAGGCGTTGCACCAAGTCCGCCGTGTCGGTGTGCGCGTCGAGCGGCACGCGAAACCCGCCCACGCCTTCCACCCAGACCACGTCGGCCTGCGTTCGCAAGCGTTCGAGCGCCTGGTCGATTACCGTCATGTCAATCGGCCGGCCCGCTTCGGCGGCGGCGATGTGCGGCGCGATGGGCGGCGCGTACAGATACGGATTCACCCATTCCAGCGGTGGCCGAACCGAACTGGCGGCCAGCAGTTGCACGACATCGTCATTGCGCCCGTCCGCCTCGATCCCTGCCGCGATAGGTTTCATGCCGACGGCGTTTAATCCCAACCGGCGCGTGGCGTGTAGCAGGGTGCAGGTCACGCGGGTTTTGCCCACGCCGGTATCGGTGCCGGTGACGAAAAAGGCGGGGTTCATAGCCGCGTGGCGATCAGCCACACCCCGTCATAGGTCAACGGCAATCCGCCCGCTTCCCGCAACTGCTCATAGCGATCATTGATGGCCCGCCACGCGCTGCGGCTGAGAGGCATCGGGCGGCGCTGCTCGACTTCGCGGGCGCCCACCGCCTTGACGCTGCGCAGCGCGCTGCGCGCGTCGGGAAAGCAGCGGCGCACCGGTCGCCGCTCCCAGACCCTTACCGTCCACCCGGCGGCCCGGCATTCCGCCAGCAGTTGTTCGGGCGGCGGCATAGTCAGAATGTGGCTGTAGCCGTCGGCCCCGGCGAAGGCATGGCGCAATTCGGGAAAATTGTCCGCGCCGAGCGTGGCGACCGCCAGCCATCCCCCAGTTTGGAGCACCCGCCCGGCCTCGGCCAGACACTGGCGCGGATCGTTCCATTGCCAGGTTAGACTCGACCAGTAGCCGCCGAAACAGCCATCGCCGAAGGGCAAGGCTTCGATGTCGGCGCAAATCACCGCCGCACCGGGGTACTGGGTCCGCGCCACCGCCAGCATGGCAGGCGCGAAGTCAAGCAGGGCGAGTTCCGCCTGGGGCCAGCGTTGCGCCAGCCAGCGCGCGCTGTAGCCGGTGCCGCAGCCGGCGTCCAGAATGGCGGTGGGTTCCCTCTCCACGCCAGCCTGGAGCAAGTGCGCCGCCAGCCGGTCGGCCATCTCGCGCTGCACGTCGGCGGCCGCGTCGTAGCCGGCCGCGGCCTGATCGAAAGCCTGGCGGATACGCTGCTTGGCCGGCAGCGCGGGAGGCGGGTTAATCACGGTGATCGGCGCAGTCATGGAGAGCCGCGATGAGATCGTCGATCTGGGATTCACGATGCGCCGCCGACAGGGAAATCCGCAGCCGGGCCGTGCCCGCCGGCACTGTGGGCGGCCGAATGGCCGGAACCCACAGCCCGCGTTCGAACAGCCGTCCAGCCAGCCGCACGGCAGCCTCGTTCCCGCCAACCAGCAACGGTTGAATCGCGGTGGGTGAAGGCGGCAGGCGCCATGGTAGATCGTTCAGACCTTCCTGCAATCGCACGATCAGGCGCTGCAAATGCGCGCGCCGCTCGTCGCCATCCGCGATCAGTTCCAGGCTGGCGAGCAACGCGGCGGCCAGGATCGGGCTGGAGGCGGTGGTGAAAATGTAGGAGCGCGCCCGCTGCATCAGCCACTCGATCACCCGCTGGTCGCCGGCCACGAACGCCCCGGACACACCGGCGGCCTTACCCAGCGTGCCCATCAGGATTAGCCGGGGCGACGGCGGTAAATTAAAGTGGGCGAGGCTGCCGCGCCCATTGGGACCGAGCACGCCAAATCCATGCGCGTCATCCACCACCAGCCAGGCGTCGAATCGTTCGGCCAGCGCGAACAGTTCCGGCAACGGCGCCAGATCGCCGTCCATGCTGAACACCGCGTCGGTGAGAATCAGCTTGCGGCGAGCGCGGCTTTGCTCCAGTCGGCGGGCGAGCGCGCCGGCATCGCCATGGGCGTAGCGCACGTGCTCGGCGCGGGCCAGCAGGGCGGCGTCGATCAGCGAGGCGTGATTCAGCTTGTCGGCGAAAATGGCGTCATCGCGGCCAACCAGGGTGGGCGCTACGGCCAGATTCGCCATATAGCCCGTGGTGAAGTACAGCCCCCGCTCCCGCCCGACGAACGCCGCCAGCCGCTCCTCCAAATCCGCGTGGGGTCGCAAATGGCCGCTGACCGCGTGCGAAGCGCCGCTGCCGACGCCCCAACGCCCAGCAGCCGTTTGGGCCGCTGCGACCAGGGCGGGATGATTCGCCAGACCGAGGTAGTCGTTGCTGCAAAAGGCGACGACGCGCCGACCCTCGATCACGGCTTCCGGCCCGCAGGGCGCGTCCAGCGTCCGGCGGCGGCGCAACAGACCGTCGGCGGCCAGTTGGGCGAGGCCCGCTTCCAGTTCGTCCCAGATCATGCCAGCGCCTCATCCAGCGCCGCGACCGCTCGTTCCGCCAGCAGGGCGGCTTCGTCGTCATCGAGAATGTAGGGCGGCATGAAATAGATCGTGGTTCCCAGCGGGCGCAACAGGATTTCACGTTGCAGCGCTTCGCGGTAGAAACGTGAGCGGAAATCGGGATCGTTGGTATTAATGTCCACCGCCCAGATCATGCCCCGGCAGCGGAAATGCCGCGCCCGGGGATGGTGGGCCAGTGGCGCCAGCAAGGCGGTGAACCGCTCGGCGAAACGCCGGTTGCGGGCCAGCACGTCTTCCTCGGCGAAAATATCCAGGGTCGCCAGCGCCGCCCGGCAGGCCAGCGGGTTGCCGGTGTAGGAATGGGAATGGAGAAAGCCGCGCGTCACCGCGTCGTCGTAAAAAGCGGCGAACACGTCCTCCGTAGTCAGCACTGTGGACAAGGGCAGATAACCGCCGGTCAGGCCCTTGGACAGGCAGAGGAAATCGGGGCGGACGCCGGCCTGTTCGTGGGCGAACAGCGTGCCGGTGCGGCCAAAGCCCACCATGATTTCATCGGCGATCAGGTGAACCTGATAGCGGTCGCACAGAGCGCGGGCCAGTTGCAAATATTCCGGATCGTGCATCGCCATTCCGGTCGCACCCTGCACCAGTGGTTCGATGATCAGGGCGGCGATGGCGTCATGGCGCGCGGCCAGCATCGCTTCCAGCGCGGTGGCGGCGCGGCGGGCGACCTCAGCGGCGGATTCTCCCGGCTCCGCCTGGCGCGCGTCAGGCGAGGGCACGGTAATCGCTTGCCGCAGCAGGGGCGCGTAGACCTCCTTGTAAAGCGCGACATCGCTCACGCCCAGCGTGCCCAGGGTTTCGCCGTGATAGCCGCCGGCCAGACAGAGAAAATGGTTCTTGTCGGGCTGGCCGTGGTTGCGCCAATAATGAAACGACATCTTCAGGGCGATTTCCACCGCCGAGGAGCCGTCCGAGGCGTAGAAACAATGGCCGAGCGTGTTCCCGGTCAGCGCCGCCAGTCGTTCGGACAGTTCCACCACCGGCGCATGGGTGAAGCCGGCCAGAATGACGTGTTCCAGCCGGTCCAGTTGCTCCTTGACGGCGGCGCTGAGGCGCGGATGGGCGTGGCCGAACAGATTGACCCACCACGAACTGATCGCGTCCAGATAACGCCGGCCCTCGAAATCGTACAGCCACGCGCCCTGGCCGCGCGCCACTGGAATCAGCGGCAACACGCCGGCATCGTGGAGCTTCATCTGGGTGCAGGGATGCCAGACGGCTTTAAGACTGCGGTCGAGCCAGTCGCGGTTGCTCATGGGCGATTCGGCTAGACTCCGTGCAAGCCCAACTTCTCGAACAGGGCTTCGTCGCGCGCCATTTGCGGATTGCTGGTGGTCAACAGCCTGTCGCCGTAGAAAATCGAGTTGGCCCCGGCCAGGAAGCACAACGCCTGTTCGGCCTCGCTCATCTGCTCGCGTCCGGCGGACAGGCGCACGTAGCTGCGCGGCATGGTGATGCGGGCGGCGGCGATGGTGCGCGCGAATTCGAAAATGTCGGTCGGTTCATTGTTGGCGAGCGGCGTGCCGGGAATAGCGATCAAATTATTGATCGGCACCGATTCCGGCGGCGGATCGAGATTGGCCAGCGTGGCGATCAACCCGGCCCGGTGCAGGCGCGATTCTCCCAGCCCGACGATGCCGCCGCTGCACACTTTCAGGCCGGCCTCGCGCACGCTGCGCAAGGTATCGAGCCGATTCTGATAGGTGTGGGTGGTGACGATCTCCTCGTAAAACTCCGGGGCGGTGTCGAGATTGTGGTTGTAGTAGTCCAGCCCCGCTTCCCGCAACTGCTGGGCCTGCCCTTCCTTGAGCATCCCCAGCGTAACGCAAGTTTCCAGGCCGAGGGCCTTGACCGCGCGCACCATGTCCAGCACCGGCCCCATGTCCTTGTCCTTGGGACCGCGCCAGGCCGCGCCCATGCAGAACCGGCTGGCGCCCTGGTCCTTGGCAGCCTGGGCGGCGGCCACCACCTCGTCGAGCGCCATCAGGTTCTGAGGTTGCAGATCGGTCGCGTGACGCTTGGACTGCGAGCAGTAGCCGCAATCCTCGGAACAGTTGCCGGTCTTGATCGACAGCAGGGTGGAACGCTGCACCGCATTGGGAGTGAAATTCGCCCGCAAGACTGCCTGCGCCTGGAACAGTAGATCGGCGAAGGGCAGCTCGAACAGCGCCAGCACCGCTTCCACGCTCCAGCCTGGAGTTTGAAGGACGGGAGGCTGCGCGCGCGGCGCTGGCTGGGAAAGAAGGGCTGCATTATTCATGAAACGTGATTTCCAGGAGGGATGAACAAGTTTTTGGATGAAGCGTCATGAAAACTGGTGGGTCATCGAGAACGGCATCGGGGCAAAGGTCGCTGGCAACAACCCCCACCTTACTAACAGCTTCAAGATAGCATCGCCAACTTGAAAAACCATCCATCCTCACGTCGCGAGAGGCGCGGCGGATCCCGTTGGCTATTCCCGGCTCGATTTTTACCACAAAGTCGCGAGCCTCAGGGACAATGTTGGTTTGGGCGTCAACCGACCGGCAACAGTTCGGAAAAGTCGTGAATCGCTGGGAATTCACCGGGCGATTTGGGCGGATGAGCGGAATCCGGCCGCAATACCGACACCAGATGGGCGATTCCGTACCCTTGCGCGGCGCGCAGGATCGAAAGATTGTCATCCACCAGCAACGTCGCTGTCGGCTCGAACGGTTCCCACTCGCGCAGCCGGGGCCAGAATTCCGGCTGCTCCTTGACCAGCCCCAGATCGTGGGCGCAGACGATGGCGTCGAAATGGCCGGTCAGCCGGGTCTTCTCCATCTTCAGGGTCAGGCTGTGGCGATGGGCGTTGGTGACCAGCACGACCCGCTTGTCCGCAGCGCGCAGGGCATCCAAAAAGTCCAGCACGTGCGGATGCACCGCGATCAGATGCTCGATTTCGCGCTTGAGGGTGACGATATCCAGCGCCAGTTCCCGGGTCCAGTAGTCGAGGCAATACCATTCCAGCGTTCCCTCCACTGCCCGGGTACGGGCCATCACCTCGGCGCGGGCCCGGTCGAGCGACAGACCGTGGCGCTCGGCGTAGCGCTCCGGGACCAGTTCCAGCCAGAAATGATTGTCGAACCGCAGATCCAGCAGGGTACCGTCCATGTCGAGCAGGACGGTGCGAATTCGCGACCAGGGTAACTGCATGGTCATCTCACGAAGGGCTCCCACCGGCAACCGGCTTGGGGTTGAATTGTGTAAAATTAAAGCAGACCGCGCCACAGTCGCGCGCCCAACCGATCCGCGAGGTTCCCCGCGTCATGCCCGACGCCCCCGATATCGATCTAGCCGCCCTGGTGGAGCCGGTTCAGGCCATCGCCCGGGAGGCAGGGCGTCGCATTCTGGAGGTCTACGCTGGCGGTTTCAGCGTCACCGAGAAAGCCGATCAGAGTCCGGTCACCGAGGCCGACTTCGCTGCTCACCGCTGCATCCTGCGCGGCCTGACGCAACTGACCCCCGGCATCCCGATCCTGTCCGAGGAAGCGGCCGACGTCAGTTTCGCCGAACGCAGCCAGTGGGAATGGCTGTGGCTGGTGGACCCGCTCGACGGCACCCGCGAGTTTATCCAGCGCAGCGATGAATTTTCGGTCAACATCGCTTTGATCCATCGCCATGAAGCGGTGTTCGGGCTGATTCTGCCGCCGGTCGGCGCCGTCGGCTATTACGCCTGGCGCGGCGGTGGCGCCTTCAAGCAACCGGGCGGCCAGGCCCCCCAACGCATCCGGGCCACGCGGGTTTGTCATTACCCGGTGCGCGTGGTCAGCAGTTGGGGTTCCTATCGCACCCGGCGCCTGCAGGATTATCTGAGCCAGCTTGGCCCGCACCGGCACATCCCGCTGGGCGGCGCGTTGAAATCCTGCCTGATTGCCGAGGGCGCGGCCGATCTCTACCCGCGCTTTGGCCCGACCGGCGAATGGGATACCGCCGCCGCCCAGATCCTTCTGGAGGAAGCGGGCGGCTATCTGACCGATACCCAGTTCCGGCCATTGCGCTACAACGCCCGGCCGGTCCTGATCAATCCCGATTTTTTCGCCTTCGGCGACGCCACCCACGACTGGTCGCGGTACATGCCGCCCCCACAGCATCCACGCGGGCGGCCGCTGTCCCTGCCCAGCCATTAAAACTACACGCTGTCGAGTACCGCCATGCCCTACGAACGCTATCGCCGCGATTTGCAACGGGAAGGTTTCCAGCACGATCCCGCCCAGGAGCGGGCCGTCCTGTACCTGCAGAAGATTTACGACCAACTGATGGCCCAGCCGGAGCCGGCCACCGCCAAAAAGCCAGGGTTGTTCGCCCGGCTGGTCGGGCGCGACCAGTCTCCCGCCGCGAGTGGCAGCCCCGCCGTGCGTGGGCTGTATCTCTGGGGCGGCGTGGGGCGCGGCAAAACCTATTTGGTGGATACCTTCTTCGACGCCCTGCCGCTGGAACGCAAGCAGCGCATCCACTTTCATAGTTTCATGCGGTCGGTACATGCCGAGTTGAAGCAACTGCAACACCAGCAGGAGCCGCTGCGCATCGTCGCCCGCCGTTTCGCTGAAAGGGCGCGGGTGATCTGCCTGGATGAATTCTTCGTATCCGACATCACCGACGCCATGCTGCTCTACGGCCTGCTGAAGGAATTGTTCGCCTGTGGCGTCACCCTGATCACCACCTCCAACATCGAGCCGGACGGCCTGTACAAGGACGGTTTGCAGCGCGCCCGTTTCCTGCCGGCCATTGACTTGCTTAAGCAGAACGTGGATGTGCTGAACGTGGACGGCGGCGTGGACTACCGGCTGCGTTACCTGGAAAAAGCCGAGATTTACCATTGTCCACTGGACGACAAGGCCGAGCAGATTCTGGAAGATGCTTTCACCCATATCGCGCCGGAACCAGGTCACCGGGGCGGCGACATAGAAATCGAGGGTCGGTTTATCCCCACCCTGCGCGAAGCGGACGGCATCGTCTGGTTCAACTTCCGGGCGATCTGCGACGGGCCACGCGGCACCGCCGACTACATCGAAGTCGCCCGCTGTTATCACACCGTGCTGATCTCCAACGTCCCGGTCATGGACTGGCAGATGGAGAATCAGGCGCGACGCTTCGTCAACCTGGTGGACGAATTCTACGACCGGGGCGTCAAGCTGTTCCTGTCCGCCGCCGCCCCAGTATTGGAGCTTTACACCGGCGAGAAGCTCAAATTCGAGTTCCAGCGCACCGTCAGCCGCTTGCAGGAAATGCAGTCGCACGAGTACCTGGAACGGCCGCATTTGCCGTAGGCGTTATCCAACCACCCGCACCGGCGTTCCAGTCAGAAATCCCTGAACGTTCTCCGCCAGTTGCCCGACCAGGCGCTGGCGCGACTCACGGCTGCCCCAAGCGCAGTGTGGGGTGACGATCAGGTTGGGGATATCCGGCGCCAGCAGCGGATTGCCGTTCACCGGCGGCTCCAGGCTCAGCACATCCACCCCCGCCCCACCCAGCGCGCCCCGGCGCAACGCGTCGGCCAGCAGCGCCTCGTCCACCAGTCCGCCCCGGGCGGTGTTGATCAGGATGGCGTCGCGCCGCATCAGCGCCAGTTCCCACGCACCGATCAACCCGCGCGTCGCCGGCGTCAGCGGGCAATGCAGACTGAGCACGTCCACTTGCGGCAGCAACGCCGGCAGCGGCATCCGATCCGCCAGGGCCTCCACCGTGCCAGGCCGCTGGGCGACCAGCACCCGCATTCCGAACACCTCGGCTACCCGCGCCACACCCCGGCCCAGTTCGCCGTAACCGACGATGCCCAGGGTCTTGCCGGCCAGTTCGCGGATCGGGAAATCCAGCAGGCAGAATTGACTGGCCCGCTGCCAGCGGCCGTCGCGCACCGCCTGCTGGTAATCCGGCCAGCGCGTGCAGAGCCCCAGCAGCAGCGCGAAGACGTGCTGAACCACCGCCGGGGTGACGTGGCCCCGGCAGTTGCAGACGGTAACGCCCCGGGCCGCCGCCGCTTCCAGATCTACGTTGTTGACGCCGGTAGCGGCAATGACGATCAACTTCAGGCGCGGCGCCTGCTGGATCGCGGCGGCGTCCAGCATCACCTTGTTGCTGATGACCACTTCGGCGGCTTCAATCCGTGCGGCAACTTCAGCGGGCGCGGTGGCCGGGTAATAGCGCAGGTCCGGCAGGACGCGCTCCAGGCCGTTGAAATCGAGATCGCCGTGGTCCAGCGAATCCCGGTCGAGAAAGACGCTCAGCATGATGAGGGAACCTCCACTAGACTGTCGCTTACGTGTAGCTTTTGACTGGTTCGAGGAAGCAAAGACCAAACGCCAGTTACCTTCCCCAAGCCGGGACGCGGACGCACTCTACAAGCTGTCCGGTCACCGCTATTGGCGACCTGATTCAGGCTCCTCTTCACTCATCGTGCGAGGGCTCCGAATGGCGCTGGCGTGACGGATTGGGCGGGTTCATCGCCTGTTCGTACCACTTGAACATCTCGGAGAAAAA
>JAGTSD010000264.1 GCA_018262135.1 Pseudomonadota bacterium
CGTTGCGCCTTGGCCTCATCCAACAATTGTTTCTTCACGCCGTACTGAATCACCGATTTCAACACCGCCACTAGACCCTCGACATCGTTCGGCCATTTGAAGTTGGCTTCCGGTTCGCCGAACAAATCCGGCTTGATTTGCACGTCGTATTTGCGTTCCTTGCTGACCACTTCGACGCTCGCCAGGTCGCTGGTATTGCCCTCCCCATCCACGGCCCGCAGTTTGACCTTGATGCTGGGGCGTCCCTTGAGCAGGGTGACGAGATCGAGGTCGCTCGCCACCGTCGCGGCGTTCTCCGACTGGCGCGGATCGTTGCCGTCGGTGGTGTAAATCAGTTTCACCGCCCCGGCGGGCAACGAGACGATGATTTTGTCGGTCTCCCCGACTTCATGGGTGGCTTCCCTGAGGGCGGGTTTGGCGACGAGGGGTCTGATTTTATCGATTTCCGCCCTGGCCTGTTTGACCTTGGCGGCGTACTCCTCCAGGTGGAGCGATGTCCAGTCCCGCACCGCGCCGAACCCATAGTCCCGTGGCAACCGCTCTAACAGTTTCACGCCGAAAGGGGCGGACTGATCGGCCAGTCGCTTCAATAAGATCGTGGCGTCTTCATCCTCGCTGCGCTGGGGATCCCGCTGGGTGGGATTCAGGTTTTGATACCACTGCTCGATCCGTTGCTGGCACTCGACCAGATCGCCACCGCCACCGAAGACCGCGCCGATCGCCGCCGCGACTTTCCAGTTCGCGGCTTGCTCGCCGCCGTTCAGCCGATCCACATCCTCGGCGAACGCGCCGGCGACGGCTTCGACCGCGGCGGCGGTCAGCGGACCGCTGGCGTAGAGGGCCGGCAGTGGATCCAGCAGGATCGCGAAGCCATCGGCGTGACTGGCGGGTCCAGCCATCAGGTCTTGCAGGGCGTTCAACCGCTTGCGCTGTTCCGCCGGGTACAGGCCGACCACCTTGGCCACCGCTGGCAACTTTCGCCACCAGTCCTTGAGCGCTTCGAACGCCGCGGTCAGGGTGCGGGGCTCGCCGTGTTTGAGCGGCGGCGCTCCCACCGCCTTGGCCAGCCGGTCGATCCATTGCGTTTGCGCGTCCGACAGGTGGCGAACCTCGAACACCACCTTGGATGAGGGATCGGCCACCATGCCGGCGAGATCGTCGTAGCCGCGAATCGGGCGCTCGGTGGTTCGGGTGGTATCCTGGAAGCTGACCAGCCGTTCGCCGTAGGCACGAATGACGTGGGCCAGCGCCAGCATTAACGGTGTTCCGCCCGCGCCGTAGGGTGGCTGGCGGACTTCGCTCAGGAACGCGCCGACCGCCAACGTCTCGCCGGGCTCGAGCCGCGCCAGTCGCCCGCACAGGAGTTTCAGCACCGGAAAATCATCGTGGATTTTCCCTGGATCGTGCTCGCAGGCGAAATAGTTGACCGGACCGTCCGCCCCGGTTTTGCGGAGCGCGCCCGCGCCCTTCAGCAACACTTTTTCCAGGTAGCGCTTTTCGCCGTGGTTGTCGGGATTGCCGTTGTCGATCAGGACCTGTTCCGCCTCCAGCAGGCTGGCGACCGCCTGCTTGAGGGCGGTGTTTTTGCCAGTGCGCCATTTTTCGTCGTGGCAGAAATTCAAGTCCGGATGCTTGATCCGGCAGCGCTGGCGGAATAGCGCCTCGCACAACAGATCCGCTGGCTGGTGGGATTGCTTGGGCCGATCCACCAGCACCTTGCCGCCTGGCCCGTACCAGCAGGCGTCTTCGCCGGCGCGGATGGTTTCGAGGCGGCGTTGCAGGGCAGGCAGGTAGCCGTCGCTGGCGTTTTCCAGGAGATCGCGCAAGCGGGATTCGGTCTGGGCGCTGATCTTTTCCGCGTCGTTCGGCGGCAGGTAATGGCGGCAGGCCTTGACGCGCAGCAGCAGTTCGGTGAAGGGTTGCGGGACATGGGGCACGGCCAGCGCCAGGTTGTCGCCGGTGATGGACTTGGCCGCTTCCCGCGCCTGGTGGATGTCGGCCTCGTCTTCGCACAGGGCGTACACCAGGGTTCCTTCATCGCTGTCGCCGGCCTTGGCGCGCGCCGTGTCCCGCGCCTGATCCAGCTCCCGCCACAGCGTCGCGCTCAGGTCCCTGGCCCGGACCCATCGCGGGCGAAACCGTTTGTCCTCGTTGAACGGGAGGTTGTAGCCCCTGGCCTCGACAAAGGCGGAATCCTGTTTGCTCCCTGCTTCGCTCAGCAACGCCGCCACGGGGTCCTCCGGGTGCAATTCCGGGTTGGCGAGGTAGCGTTCGATCAGATCGTAGGGGTCTTCGCCAGTGCTGGCGGCCAGTTCGTAGGTATTCGACTGTTGCCGGAAAAAGACCGCGCCCTGCTTGACCAGGTCCTTGAGCTGGCTTTCGACCCGCTTCTTTTCGGCGGCGCTCAGCGCATACAGCCCGAACTGAAGATTTTCCAAACTGGCGGGCATCTGGCAGAGCTGGTAAATCAGAATGGCGCGCAGGACCTGAATCCGCTCGTCATGTTCCAGTTCCAGCAATTCGCCCTTGGCCGCTTTGCGCAGGGCGTCCATGCTGGCCTGGAAGCCGTTGACGAATTGCCGTTGCCGGTCGCGCAGTTCGGGATTGCGGGGCGACAGTTCCTTGTTAAAGAAGGCGAACAGGCGATCCACGGTATAGAGGTTGAGCTTGCCGCCGCCCGCGATGATCTCGGCATTCTGGATGAAATCGGCGTAGGAACCCGACTGACCGCCGACGTCGCCGGAGAAGAAGGTGAAGGTGCTGCGGGCGTCCGAGCCGATTTCCGATGACAGGCGCAACAGACAGGCCAGGGCCATGGGATGCACGCCGTAGATGTCTTCCAGCACCCGCTGGCGAATGCGCTGCGCGTCCTCGATCCAGGGAAACAGGTTCAGCGAGCGACACGGCGGCAGCAGTTGATCGAAGAGGCCGGTTCTGGGTTTGATCTGCTGGTTCCAGAGTTCGGTTTGTCGGTCGGTTTCGACTATCGCGCCGATGATTTCCTCGATGCCTTCATTCAGCAGGTCGACCTGGGTGAGGCGGGCGCTCATCACCGCCGCGTCGTCCTTGCTGAACCGGTCGGCGTAGGCTTTGAAGTCCTTGTGGATGCAGCCGACGAACAGCACATTGGATTCGTTCTTGCAGATGGATTCCATGAAGCCCTGCAGCACGTCCTTGGAGTAGGCGGCTTTTTCCAGGGTGAAACCGAATTCGTCAAAGAAGATGGCCAGCCCCTTGAAGCGGTTCTTGAAGTCAAGGTTTTTCAGGAGGTTTTTGAGAATCGGAATCAAATTGCCCGACTGGGACTGAAATTCCAGTCCGCCCATCATGGCGCTGAAGGCGGCGCGAAAGTGGTCGAGGGCGCTGGAGTGGTAGTCCTTGAGGTCGGCGCGGAGTTGCGATGTCGATACGCTGGGCGCCACGCGGGACAGGGCTTTGCCGAAGTCCTGGTAGAAGTCGCGGATGCCGCTGGTGGCGCCTTCCCGCGCCCATTTGGCGAGCTGGCGTTCTGCTTCGTCGAATTCGGTGGCGGCGCCGACGTCCAGTCCGCGGTTCTGGCAGGCTTCCAGTACCGCCTTGAGCACGACATCCTCGAATTTCCGGCCGGAGTGGTAGTCGCAGATGGCGACCAGATATTGGCCGTCCTTGCGGATCGCTTTAAGTTGCTTGCCCTTGTCGGGGTCGAGTTTGCTGTAGTTGTCGTAGA
>JAGTSD010000265.1 GCA_018262135.1 Pseudomonadota bacterium
TCCTGCTGCGCCATTTCGACCATCTCGAACGGCTGACCGTCACCACCAAGCAGCGCAGCGACTTCGTCAGCGAGGCAGACGTGCATGCCGAGCGTGAGATCATCCAGACCTTGCGCAAAACCTATCCCAGTCACAGCATTCTGGCGGAGGAAAGCGGCGAACAGCCGGGCCAGGATGAGTACCAGTGGCTCATTGACCCGCTGGACGGCACCACCAACTTCCTGCACGGCATCCCGCACTTCGCTGTCTCCATCGCTTTCCGCCACAAAAACCGGCTGGAAGCCGCGCTGGTCTACGATCCGATCCGGCAGGAGATGTTCGTCGCCTCACGGGGAGAAAGCGCGCAACTGAACGACCGTCGCATCCGGGTCAGCAACGTCGTTCCGATGGAAACCGCCCTGCTCGGCACCGGTTTCCCGTTCCGCCATCCCCAGTATCAACCGGCTTACCTGAGCTTGTTCAACACGTTGATGGGCAAGTGCCTGGAAATTCGCCGGGCCGGTGCGGCCTCGCTGGACCTGGCCTATGTAGCGGCCGGGCGGCTGGATGGTTTCTGGGAAATCGGCCTCAAACCCTGGGACATGGCCGGCGGGGCGCTGCTGGTGCTGGAAGCCGGTGGACTGGTCGGCGACTTCGGCGGCGGCAACGACTTTTTGCAATCGGGCAACATCGTCGCCGGCAACCCCAAGATCTTCAAGGCGCTGTTGCAGGAGATGCAGCCACATCTGACCCCGGCGCTGGCGCGCTAACGGCGGAATCCCGAGGTGATCGGATAGCGCCGATCCCGGCCAAAGGCGCGCGGGGTGATGCGCACGCCCGGCGCGGCCTGGCGGCGCTTGTACTCGTTGACGATCACCAACCGCGCCACCCGTTCCACCGTCGCCCGGTTGAAACCGGCGGCGATCAGTTCCTCGACCGAGTGATCCTCCTCCACATAATCGCGCAGGATGGCGTCCAGCACCTCGTAGGGCGGCAGGCTGTCCTGATCGGTCTGGTCCGGGCGCAGTTCCGCCGACGGCGGCCGGTCGAACACCCGTTGCGGAATCACCGGCGACTGGCGGTTGCGCCAGGCCGCCAGCCGGTACACCATCGTTTTCAGCACGTCCTTGATCGGCGCAAAGCCGCCGGCCATGTCGCCGTACAGGGTCGAATAGCCGACCGCCGTCTCGCTCTTGTTGCCGGTGGTCAACACCAGCTTGCCGGTCTTGTTGGAAATCGCCATCAGCAGCACGCCCCGGCAGCGGGCCTGAATGTTTTCCTCGGTGCTGTCCGGCGGCAATCCGGCCAGCACCGGTTGCAGGATGCCGAGAAACGCCTGAAACGCCGGCTCGATGGGCATCAGGCGATACTTCACCCCCAGCGCCTGGGCTTCCTGTTCGGCGTCGGTATTGCTCATGTCGGCGGTGTAGCGCGAGGGCATCAGCACCGCTTCGACCCGCTCCGGCCCCAGCGCATCCACCGCGATGGCCAGGGTCAGCGCCGAGTCGATGCCACCCGACAGGCCCAGCACCGCGCCGGGAAAGCCGTTCTTGGTCACATAGTCGCGCACGCCCAGCACGATGGCCTGATAAATCGCGGCTTCCTCGGTCGGTTCCGGCGCGATGGCGCCGGGAACCGGCTCCACCGCCGCGCCGAGGGTGAAATCCAACGGATACAGACCCTCGGCGCAGAACGGCGCGCGCTGGGTCAGTTCACCGCGCCGGTTCATCACCATCGAACCGCCGTCGAACACCAGTTCGTCCTGCCCGCCGACCAGATTGACGTACACGATGGGCAGACCGCATTCGGCCACCCGCTGGCGCAGAATATCCAGCCGCAACTGGCCCTTGCCGGTGTGGAATGGCGAGGCATTGAGATTGAGCAGCAGTTGCGCGCCGGCGGCGGCGGCCTGCCGCGCCGGTCCTGGTTGCCAGATATCCTCGCAGAGGGTGAGGCCGACCCGGACGCCCTTGATCGTCGCCACCACGGATTCCGTTCCCGCCACGAAATAGCGCTTCTCGTCGAACACGCTGTAATTGGGCAGCCATTGCTTGTAATAAACCGCCTGGATAGCGCCATCACCGATCACTGCCGCCGTGTTGCGCAATCCTTCCGGGGTTACAGCGGGATAGCCGACGACGGCAACGATTCCTTGCATTTCAGCACGCAACCGTTGCAGCGCTGGCTCCACCTGGCTGACGAAACCAGGACGGAGCAATAAATCTTCCGGTGGATAGCCGGTGACGGTCAGTTCCGGAAATACGATTAGATCCGCCCGCAGCCGGTCGCGGGCTTCAACAGCGGCGGCGATAATTTTGTCAGTATTGCCCTGAATATCGCCGACCAGAAAATCGAGTTGGGCCATGACGACCCGAAGGGAAGCAGCAGGGATGGTCATGAAATTTGTCCAGGCAGGAACCGGCTAGGCAGGCCTTGCTACGGACAAGGCTTTTTCCAAGGCAGGAGGTAATTCCAGAGGGAAAAAACGGTCGGCGGCATAGCCATAATCCTCGCCGCTTTCGTCAATGATCCGCAAATACCCTTGCGCGGCCGCCTGCTCGTCGGGAACGATGCGGTAAAGCTTACCGACTTCCAGGGCAGCCTGATATCCCTCGTTGTTCAGGCAAACAGCAAACAAGCATTTCATTTGGGCGTTCATGATCAATCCAGCAGTGGAAATTTCAGCTTGAACTCCCTTCGCCCGATACCGTAACAAAAAAGGTGGGCTCGCAACACGCTCGACCCACCCTGGTTTCCGCTCTCGATCTTCAATCGTGCTCTCACCCCAACCCCCTCCCAGCGGGAGAGAGGTGGGATGGATGGCTCAACTGAAGAACGACTTCATCGCCGCGCCGATGTCCGCCGGGGAGCGGACGATCTTGGCGCCCGCGGCTTCCAGCGCCGCGAACTTGTCCTTCGCCGTGCCCTTGCCGCCCATGATGATGGCGCCGGCATGGCCCATGCGCTTGCCGGGGGGCGCGGTGACGCCGGCGATGTAGGCCACCACCGGCTTCTTGATGTTGGCCTTGATGTAGGCCGCGCCCTCTTCCTCGGCGCTGCCGCCGATCTCGCCGACCATCACGATGCCCTCGGTCTGCGGATCGTCCTTGAACAGGGTCAGCACGTCCACGAAGCTCATGCCGTGAATCGGATCGCCGCCGATGCCGACGCAGGTGGATTGTCCCAGTTTGGCCTGGGTGGTCTGATAGACCGCCTCGTAGGTCAGCGTGCCGGAGCGGGACACGATGCCGATCTTGCCGGGCAGGTGGATGTGGCCGGGCATGATGCCCATCTTGCAGGCGCCGGGGGTGATCACGCCCGGGCAGTTGGGGCCGATGAGATAAACATCGGGATAATTGTTGGTCAGCACCGCCTTGACCTTGAGCATGTCCATGACCGGAATGCCCTCGGTGATGCAGGCGATGACCTTGATGCCGGCGTCGGCGGCTTCCAGGATGGCGTCGCCCGCCGCCGGGGCCGGCACGTAGATCATGGTGGCGTTGGCGCCGGTGGCGGCGACCGCGTCATAAACGGTGTTGAACACCGGCTTGCCCAGGTGCGTCGTGCCGCCCTTGCCGGGGCTGATGCCGCCGACCAGGTTGGTGCCATAGGCAATCGCCTGTTCGGAGTGGAAGGTGCCCTGCGAGCCGGTGAAACCCTGGCAGATGACCTTGGTGTTTTTGTCGATCAGAATACTCATGGTGCGCTCTGTTCCTTTTGGCGGTAGTCAGGTCGTCGGCGGCCTGAATGTTCATGCCGGACTTGGCCAGCATCTCGCGCCCGGCTTCCACGTTGGTGCCTTGCAACCGCACCACGACCGGCAGGGTCAGCCCCACCTCCTTGACCGCGTTGATGATGCCCTCGGCGATGGTGTCGCAGCGGACGATGCCGCCGAAGATGTTGACCAGAATAGCCTTGACCTTGGACGAGGACAGGATCAGCTTGAACGCCCGGGCCACCCGGTCGGCGGTCGCGCCACCGCCCACGTCGAGGAAGTTGGCGGGCTCGCCGCCGTGCAGTTGGCACACGTCCATGGTCGCCATCGCCAGGCCGGCGCCGTTGACCATGCAGCCGATGTTGCCGTCCAGGGCCACGTAGTTGAGGCC
>JAGTSD010000266.1 GCA_018262135.1 Pseudomonadota bacterium
GGCCGGCGCAGATTGAACGCGAACCCCTGCATCCCGGCCGGCAACTGCCGGGCAAAGGTCTCCTTCTTGACCAGACCCTTGCTCAGGGCCGGGAAGTCGTAGCCGGTCGCCCACTGTTTGGCGGAATTCTCCAAACGCAGGTCATACGCCCCCGCTTTGAACGCTTCCAGCGCCACGATGACATCGCGGTAATAGTCGTAGCGCAGGCGGTCCATGTTGTGCAATCCCCGGTTCACCGGCAAATCCCTGCCCCAATAATTCACGTCCCGCTGATAGACGATGAAGCGGCCTGGTTCAAACCGCTCGACCCGGTACGGGCCACTCCCGACCGGCACGTCCAGCGTTGTCGCGGCAAAATCCCGGTTCTCCCAGTACTTCTTCGACAGCACCGGCATTTGGCCCATGATCAGCGGCAATTCCCGATTCTCGCCAGAAGCGAAGACAAATTTCACTTGCCGCTCGCCCAGTTTCTCAGCCTTGGCGACGCTGGCGTAATAGAGTCGGAAAAACGGGCTGCCTTTGGCCTTCAGCGTTGCAAAGGAAAACAATACATCATCGGCGGTGATCGGGCTGCCGTCATGGAATTTCGCCTGGGGCCGAATCGTGAACGTTGCTGACCCGCGATCATCGGCCACATCCACGCTCTCGGCGATCAAACCATACTCGCTGAACGGCTCGTCGGCGCTGCTCGTCAGTAATGTCTCAAACAACCGGCCAATGCCGTCGGCGGCTTCACCCTTGATATTAAAGGGGTTGAAGGTATCGAAACTGCCGATGGCGGCAAAGCGCGCCTCCCCCCCCTTGGGCGCATTGGGGTTGACATAGTCAAAATGCGGGAAATCCGGCCCGTATTTCGGCTGGCCGTGCAGGGCGATGCCGTGCAGTGGGGCTCCAACCGCCACAGCCATCGCTATCAGGCCATTCAGGGCCAGCACGGCGCCAGCCAACCACTGGGAAAAACGGTTTTTTGCGCGCGCCATGCACTATCCTTTACAGTTCGCGAAGTGAGTGACCCGTCCAAACAATAGCAAAATACCACAGGAGTTCATTATGGGCTTTCTCGCCGGCAAACGCGCCCTGATCGTGGGAGTCGCCAGCAACCGTTCCATCGCCTGGGGCATCGCCCAGGCGATGCACCGGGAAGGCGCCGAACTTGCCTTTACCTACCAGAACGACAAGCTGCAACCCCGGGTCGAAAAAACGGCCGCCGAACTGGGCAGTTCCATCACCCTGCCCTGCGACGTGGAAAGCGATGCCGACATCACGGCGGTGTTCGAGGGGCTCCAGAAACACTGGGACGGGCTGGACATCGTGGTGCACTCGGTGGCCTACGCGCCGCGCGAGGCGCTGGAAGGTGATTTCCTGGAAGGCATCAGCCGCGAAAATTTCCGCGTCGCCCACGACATCAGTTCCTACAGTTTCGCGGCGCTGGCCAAAGCCGCCCGGCCGCTGATGCAGGGTCGGCGGGGCGCACTGATCACCATGACCTATCTGGGCGGCGCGCGGGTGGTGCCCAACTACAACGTCATGGGTCTGGCCAAGGCCAGTCTGGATGCCAACGTCCGCTATCTGGCGCAGGCGCTGGGACCGGAAGGCATTCGGGTCAACGCCATTTCCGCCGGTCCCATCCGCACGCTGGCGGCGTCCGGCATCAAGAACTTCCGCAAGATGCTGGATACCTTCGAGCACATCGCCCCATTGCGCAAGTGCGTCACCATCGAGGAAGTGGGCAACACGGCGGCGTTTCTCTGTTCGGATCTGGCCTCCGGCATCACCGGCGAGATCGTTTACGTAACACGGCGGCGTTTCTCTGTTCGGATCTGGCCTCCGGCATCACCGGCGAGATCGTTTACGTAGACGGCGGTTTCAATACCGTCGCGCTGGGCGCGATGGAATAGAATCCCTTCAGCCCCCCCTGACCTCCCCCCACCAGGGGGAAGGGAGCCTTTGTCCTACAACCGGTCACTGTAAGTCGTAACCTTGGTCCTGGTCCGAATACTGTCCAGCAGCTTGTCGAACTGATCGGAGCCGGTTTGCTGTGCCAACTGCTGGACCAGCGTCTTGCGCTCCTGTTCGGAGAGGGCATCCTTCTGGCCGGGCACGACGCGAATCACCTCCAGCACGACCTGATCGCCGTTCGCCAGCGCCGTAGAACCCAGCGCCACCTTACCCGCAACCGGTTGCGGCAACCGGAACGCGACATCCAGCACCGCGCGGTCCACCGTTGTAGCGTCGCGCCCCACCAATCCGGCATTCTTGAACTCGCCGCCGAACTCCGTGGCCAGGGTTTGAGGATGCTCGCCCCTGGCGGCGCGCGCCTTTAGCGTCTCGATATCCTTGGCGATGGCCTCACGGGCTTTTTGTTCGCGCAACGCCTTGACGATGTCCTCGCGGGATTCCTCCAGAGTGCGTGGCGTGGCGTCCTTATGCGCCTTAACCCGAATCATCACGATATGGCCCGGCTCCAGTTCCAGGGGCTCGCTGTTGACGCCACGCTTGAGCACGTCCTCACCAAAAGCGCTCTCCACGATCTTAGGGTTGGCGGCGATGCCTTCCCCACCCTTGCGGTCGAACCAGCCGCTGTCCTGAATCGGCGCGTTCAGCGCCTTGGCCGCGGGCTCCAGGCTGTCGGGATGCTCGTAACCCAGGTTGGCGAGCGTCTGGCTGATCTCGTAGAAGCGGTTCTCGGCCTTTTGCTGGCGGAGTTCCGTAGCCACGGTCTCGCGCACCTCCTCGAACGGTTTCACCTGCGCCGGAGTGATGTTGTCCAGGCGGATAACATGGAAGCCTGAAGGCATCTGTACCGGTTCGCTGACCTCGCCCGCTTTCGGCAGGGCGAACAGGGCGGTTTCAAACGCCGGACTGTCGAACATGCCCTTGCCGATCACCCCCAGTTCGCCGCCTTCCAGCTCGCCAGACGCATCGGTCTTGACCTCCTGCAACGCCTGATCGAAGCTCTTGCTGCCGGAGTGGATGCCATCAGCGATTTGTTGCGCCCGGACGCGGGCCTTCTCCACCGCATCCTGACCGGCGTTCGGCGGCAGTTTGACCAGAATATGTGAAGCCGAACGCTCCTCGGGGCGGCCATACTTGGCGATCTGCTCCTCGTAGGCCGCCTTTAATTCATCCTCGCCGACGGTGGTGCCCTCGGCGATCTGCGCCAGCTTCAGTTCGATAAACTGGAGTTGCACCTGCTCGGGATTGACGAGCCGCTCCTTGTTCTTCTCGAAATAATCCTGGATAGCGGCATCGTCCACTGACGCCCGGGCTGTGTATTGAGCCAGCGGTAACACGACGTACTGCAATTCCCGCTGCTGCTTGAGCAGGGCGATCCATTGTTCCAGTTCCGCCGGCGCAACCAGGGCGGAGGCCACCACGCCATCGCGCAGTTGCGCGGTCGCCAGCGATTGCCGCAGGCTTTCTTCAAACGCCGCTGCGGTAAGACCCTGATTGCGCAACAGGCGCTCGTACAATTCCCGGTTGAAACCGCCACTCTGCTGAAAAACCGGCAGCGCCAGGACGGCATCGTGCAATTGCTGGTCGCCAACCCGGAATCCCTGATCCCGCGCGCTCTGGTTCAGCACCCGTTCGTCAATGAGTTGCTGTAGCACGTCCTGCTTGAGGCGCGGCCCCTCCAGCAACGCCGTATCCATGTTGCCGCCCAGCATGGACTGCAAGCGCTGGCGCTGCTGCTGATAGGCACGCTGGAATTCATGGAGCGAAATCTTGCTGTCGCCGACCACGGCGGCGTCCATCGGCCCGCCGCCCTCGAAGTAATAATTGATACCCCACACCGCGAACGGAATGGTCAGCAAACCGACAATGGTATAGGCAAACCAGCCTTTGGCTTGATCACGGATTTTCTGTAGCAGCATGGCGACGACCCGGTTTTACAGCAGAGTGCGGGAAGGAAAAACGCGGCAGACGCGCGAAAATAAAAAAGGGTGTCCGGATGACACCCCTGGGCATGTGGCGGAGCGGACGGGGCTCGAACCCGCGACCCCCGGCGTGACAGGCCGGTATTCTAACCATCTGAACTACCGCTCCAAAAACGACGATCTCAAGTCATTGGCGCGGCTGGGATAAGTGGCGGAGCGGACGGGGCTCGAACCCGCGACCCCCGGCGTGACAGGCCGGTATTCTAACCATCTGAACTACCGCTCCGGCATCCGAACCGTGGTGGGTGCTGAGGGGCTTGAACCCCCGACCCTCGCCTTGTAAGGGCGATGCTCTCCCAACTGAGCTAAGCACCCCTTGTAAAAAAAAATCATTTTACGGCGTCCCGGAGAGTTTTGCCAGCCTTGAACACCGGGGTTTTACTGGCCTTGATCTCCATGGGCTGACCGGTCTTGGGATTATGACCGGCCCGGGCGGGACGCTCGCGCATCGAGAAAGTGCCAAATCCGGTCAAAACCACGGAACCACCTTTCTCAAGCGTACCTTGAATGGCATCCAGAACCGCGGTCACGGCTTTACCCGCGGCAACTTTGGACAGATCGGTTGCCTGGGCAACGGCATCAACGAGTTCGGTTTTATTCATAAGGCTCTTCCTTTGCGGTGTTGTGCGTTATTGGGTTTGAAGGTTACCCTGCGGGGCGAGTGATCACCCCTGCCCCGGAAGAATGACAGCATTTTCACCCTTATAGCAGGGCGTTCAAAGCAGTGTCAATCCGCTACCAAATCCATCTCTCAATGGGCGCGCACGCTATCCAGGACGCTGCCGGTTTTGGTGGGCGATTCCGGCGTGGTCACCGGTTCGCCGTGCTCCGTCACCTCCCGAACTTTGGGCGCCGGTTGCGTTTGCAGCGCAATCTCCAATACCTGATCGATCCAGCGCACCGGCCGCACCTCGAGCCTGGCCAGGATATTTTCCGGGATTTCCGCCAAGTCTTTGCGATTCTCCTCCGGGATCACCACCGTCGCGACGCTGCCCCGATGCGCAGCCAGCAGCTTCTCCTTGAGGCCACCGATCGGCAACACCTCACCGCGCAAGGTAATCTCGCCGGTCATGGCAACGCTGGCCCGCGCCGGAATCCGGGTCAGAGCCGAAACCAGGGCCGTGCACATGCCAATGCCGGCGCTGGGACCATCCTTGGGGGTGGCCCCTTCGGGAACATGAATGTGCAGATCGTACTTCTGATGAAACTCCGGATCGATGCCCAGCATCTCAGCGCGGCTGCGCACCACGGTCATCGCCGCCTGAATGGATTCCCGCATCACCTCGCCCAATTGACCAGTGTGGATCAGCTTACCCTTGCCGGGTACCAGCGCCGCTTCGATGCGGAGCAGTTCGCCACCCACCTCGGTCCAGGCCAAGCCGGTCACCTGACCGATCTGATCCTGTTCCTCGGCCAGGCCGTAGCGGAAACGGCGCACGCCCAGATACTTCTCCAGGAACTCAGGGGTAACGACCGTTCGGTCGTCGGTAGGATGCAGGGTCGTCCTCGGTATAGCCGGGGATGCGAATCACCTCCATGCGGTCCAGCAGCGGCGGTGGAACGTTGAGCGAGTTGGCGGTCGCCACGAACATCACGTCCGACAGGTCAAAATCCACTTCCAGATAATGATCGTTGAAGGTGTTGTTCTGCTCGGGGTCCAGCACTTCCAGCAGGGCCGATGAGGGATCGCCGCGGAAATCCATCGACATCTTGTCGATTTCGTCGAACAGGAACAGTGGGTTGCGCACGCCGGCCTTGGCCAGGTTCTGGATAATCTTGCCGGGCAGCGAGCCGATGTAGGTGCGGCGGTGGCCGCGAATCTCCGCCTCGTCGCGCACCCCGCCCAGCGACATCCGCACGAACTTGCGGTTGGTGGCGCGGGCGATGGAACGTCCCAGCGAGGTCTTGCCCACGCCCGGCGGCCCGACCAGGCACAGGATCGGCCCCTTGAGCTTGCGCGCCCGCTGTTGCACGGCCAGGTATTCAAGAATCCGTTCCTTGACCTTCTCCAGCCCGTAATGATCGGCTTCCAGAATCGTCTCGGCCGCCACCAAATCCTGATGGATTTTGGTGCGCTTGCGCCAGGGAACGCTGACCAGCCAGTCAATGTAGTTGCGCACCACCGTAGCTTCTGCCGACATGGGCGACATCATTTTCAGCTTGTTCAATTCCGCCTGAGCCTTGGCCTTGGCCTCCTTGGGCATCCCTGCCTTCTCGATGCGCTGGCCCAGTTCCTCGATTTCGTTGGGCGTGTCTTCCAGATCGCCGAGTTCCTTCTGTATCGCCTTGATTTGCTCGTTTAGGTAATACTCGCGCTGGCTTTTTTCCATCTGCTGTTTGACGCGGCCGCGGATGCGCTTCTCGACCTGAAGAATATCAATCTCGCCTTCCACCAGGGCGAGCAGATGTTCGAGGCGCTCGGCCAGGTTCTGGATTTCCAGAATCTTCTGCTTCTCATCCAGTTTAAGCGTCATATGCGCGGCGATGGTATCGGCCAGGCGGTTGGGATCTTCGATACTGGCGACCGAACTCAGCACTTCACCCGGAATCTTCTTGTTCAGCTTGATGTACTGATCGAAGGTATTCAAAAGCGATCGCATCAGCCCCTGGACTTCCTGGGACGCCCTCTCGTCCGGCGGTAATTCCAGTGCCGACACCTCGGCGATGAAACAGGACCGGGTTTCGGTAAACCGGTGAATACACACCCGGTGGTGGCCCTCCACCAGCACCTTGACCGTGCCATCCGGCAGCCGCAGCAATTGCAGCACGTTCGAAAGAGTGCCGATGGCGTACAAATCGCTGGTTCGCGGGTCGTCCACCTCGGCGCCGCGCTGCGCGACCAGGACAATGCGCTTGTGCTGTTGCATCGCCAGGTCGAGCGCATGGATGGATTTCTCCCGACCGACAAACAGCGGGATCACCATGTGCGGATAGACGACTACATCGCGGAGCGGCAAAACCGGCATCAGCACGTGACTGGGCAGACTTTCGAATGGGGTTTCGCTACGCTTCACGGGGCAGGCTCTCCACGGGTAACCCGGATAATCGAATGGGCGACGGCGCGCTATCGCCTGGAATGGCAAAACCAGCGCCCGGCCTTAATAGGCCGCCGAGACCGCGGGCTGCAATGCAATGCCGCCAGCGCGCGCCGGCGGCTGGGCTGGCGGTCACTCGTGTGCGGCAGCCCGGCGCTCGATGCTCTCGTAGATAAAGTACGGCTTGGCGTGGCCGTCCACCACGGAATCATCCACCACCACCTTGCGGACGTTCTGCAAGCTCGGCAGATCGTACATGGTGTCCAGCAGGATGTGTTCCAGGATGGTCCGTAGACCGCGGGCGCCGGTCTTGCGTTCCATCGCCCGGCGCGCGATCGCCTTCAAGGCATCCTCGCGGAATTCCAGTTCGCTGCCCTCCATTTCGAACAGCTTCTTGAACTGCCTGGCGATGGCATTCTTGGGTTCGGTCAGAATCCGCACCAGGGCGTGTTCGTCGAGTTCGGTCAAGGTTGCCACCACCGGCAGGCGACCGACGAATTCCGGGATCAGGCCATACTTGATCAAATCCTCCGGCTCGACCTCCATCAGCACCTCGCCGAGATTCTTGCCCTGGTCCTTGCTTTTGACGTCTGCCGAGAAACCGATGCCACCCTTTTCGGAGCGACTGCGGATCACCTTGTCCAAACCGGCAAATGCACCGCCACAGATAAAAAGGATATTGGAGGTGTCTACCTGCAAAAATTCCTGCTGCGGATGCTTGCGCCCGCCCTGCGGCGGCACCGAGGCGAGAGTGCCTTCAATCAGCTTCAACAGTGCCTGCTGTACCCCCTCGCCCGACACATCGCGAGTGATCGAAGGGTTGTCGGACTTGCGGGAAATCTTGTCGATCTCGTCGATGTAGACGATGCCGGTCTGGGCTTTCTCGACATCATACTCACACTTCTGCAACAACTTCTGGATAATGTTCTCGACATCCTCGCCGACATAGCCGGCCTCGGTCAGAGTCGTGGCGTCGGCGATGGTGAACGGTACGTTCAACAGGCGGGCCAAAGTTTCGGCCAGCAGGGTCTTGCCCGAACCGGTGGGGCCGATCAACAGGATATTGCTCTTGGCAACCTC
>JAGTSD010000267.1 GCA_018262135.1 Pseudomonadota bacterium
AGGCATCATCTGGATTCCGAAGATGGTGTCGCGCCAGACCACCATCGCCCTGTATTCGCACGCCGCCATTTTCTGCTGCCCCTCGATCTACGAACCGTTTGGCATCATCAATCTGGAAGCGATGGCCTGCGGCACGCCGGTGGTGGGCAGCGCCGTCGGCGGCATCTGCGAGGTGGTGGTGGACGGCGAAACCGGCTTCCTGGTGGACCCGCATCTCTCCCTGGATCCGCCGCACGATCCCGTGTCCCCCTCCCGGTTCGAGCACGGGCTGGCCGACGCGATCAACCGCCTCGCCGCCGACCCTGCCCTGCGCGAGCGGATGGGCCAGGCCGGTCGCGACCGGGTCGAACGCCACTACAGTTGGCGCAGCATCGCCCAGCAAACCTACGATCTCTATCGCCGGTTGCGTCCGCAGCGCGGCTGAGCGCGGCGTGGCCTTCCCACCCAGCCATGGCCGAAGCTGCATTCGGCCATGGCTGGACGAAACCTTCCGGGGACTCGATGGAGTCCCTTTTTTGTTGCAGCCCTTTTTCAGCCGGCGGTTGGCCGGCGTTCCCGTCCGATGACCAGAACAACATTTCCCTTTAGAAATCTGTGGCGCAGAATAGGGACGTAATCGCCAAGGCGCCAGCGATGATTTTCGACCCGAGAGCGTCGCGCCGACGCCTGCGATTCCTGCCTCGAGCCCTGCCCGGGCTACCAGTCTGACTGGACGCCAGGCGTCAGGCGCAGCGGGCCGAGCACTGTTTACAGACGGAGAACCACGATGAGCATTCCCAAGATTGACAAGGCAAAAGGCCAGATCAAGGAAGTGGTAGGCAAAGCAACCGGTGACCAGCAACTGGAAACCGAGGGTCAGATTGAACAGGCCACTGCTACCGTGCAGGAAAAAATCTCTGAAATCAAAGACGATGTGACCGAAGCGGTCGGCAATGTGATCGAGCGCGTCGGTGAGGTCGCCTCGGAGATCAAGGACGATGTGACCGAAGCGGTCGGCAACGTGATCGAGCGCGTCAGCGCGGTCGCCTCGGAGATCAAGGACAAGGTGACAGGAAAAGGCTGAAACTGCGTTCGGGCGAGATGGATTCCAGCCGCCCGGTCGCTGGACCCCGCCATCCATCCACCAACGATCTTCGAGGTCATGAGGTCACCATGTTCCAAGGTATCCTGATCACCCGGGATGATGCCGGCTACGAGGCCCGGCTCCAAACCATCGCCGAAACGGCGCTGCCCGAGGGCGATGTCACGGTGCGCATCGCCTGGTCCACCCTCAACTACAAGGATGGCCTCGCGATCACTGGTAAATCACCGGTGGTGCGGCGCTTCCCGATGGTTCCCGGCATTGATTTCGCCGGTACCGTGACCGAAAGCCGCCATTCGGCGTGGCAAGTCGGCGATCGCGTGGTGCTCAACGGCTGGGGCGTCGGCGAAACCCACTGGGGCGGCCTGGCGCAGTGGGCGCGGGTGCGCGGCGACTGGCTGGTCCGATTGCCCGAAGTCTTCAGCACGCGCCAAGCCATGGCCATCGGCACCGCCGGCTATACCGCCATGCTCTGCGTGCTGGCGCTGGAAAAGCACGGCCTTCGCCCCGACGATGGCGAGATCCTGGTCACGGGCGCCAGCGGCGGCGTCGGCAGCGTCGCCATCGCCCTGCTGGCCAGACTGGGTTACCGGATCGTCGCTTCCACCGGCCGCAGGGCTGAGGCCGATTATCTCAAGGGGCTGGGGGCAAGCGAGGTCATCGACCGCAACGAACTGGCCGCACCGGGCAAACCCTTGGGCAGGGAGCGCTGGGCCGGGGTCGTGGATGCCGTCGGCAGCCACACCCTCGCCAACGCCTGCGCCACGACCCGCTATCGCGGCGCCGTCGCCGCCTGCGGCCTGGCCCAGGGTCTGGACTTTCCGGCCAGCGTCGCGCCCTTCATCCTGCGCGGCATTACCCTGTACGGCATTGACAGCGTCATGGCGCCGCAGGCGGTGCGCGAGGAGGCGTGGCAACGGCTCGGGCGCGATCTCGACCCCGCCCGGCTCGATGCCATGACGCAGGAAATCAGCCTGGGCGAAGCCATCGCCACCGCCGCCGATCTGCTGGCCGGCCAGGTGCGCGGCCGGGTCGTGGTGGATGTGAACCGCTGAACGGGCCGCCCCGTTCAGGCCCGCGTCAGCCGCTGCAATCGTTCCAGATAGGCCCGCTCGTCCGGTTCACGTCCGGCGCGCTGGGCCTCCCACAGGGTTTCGCCCAGACATTCCATCATCAGATGCTCGGCGGCGTGGGCATCGCCCGCGCGCCGGCACAGGCGTTGGTACACGTCGAGGATGCCGGCCGGGCGGTTGCTGCCCAGTTGCTCGTGAATGGCGATGTGCATGCCCAGGTGCAGGAAGGGATTGGTCTGGCCCAGTTCCGGGGCATACTCCCGGCCCAGCGCGGTTTCGGCGTCGGCCAGCGCCGGCTGGTATTCGGGATGGGCGCGAATCGCCTCGGCGATGATTCGCTCCAGTGGCTCCAGCGGCTGGCCGGCGCAGGCCTTGTCCCAGACCGTGCAGTAGTAGCGGCGCAGGCTGTCGCGGTCGGTGCCAAACATCAGCTCACCTCGCTCTTGTCCGGATACTCGCAGAGATCGTGGATCGGGCAGTCCGGGCAGCGCGGCTTGCGGGCGGTGCAGACATAGCGGCCGTGCAGGACCAGCCAGTGGTGGGCGTCCTGCCGGAATTCCTCCGGCGTCACCGCCAGCAGACCCTCCTCGACTGCGCGCGGCGTCTTGCCCGGCGCCAGCCCGGTGCGGTTGGCGACCCGGAAGATATGCGTATCCACCGCGATGGTCGGTTCGCCGAAGACGGTATTGAGGATGATGTTGGCGGACTTGCGCCCCACGCCCGGCAGCGCTTCCAGCGCCTCCCGGTCGCGCGGCACCTGGCCGCCGTGCCGTTCCAGCAGCAGGGTACAGGCTTTACGGATGTTGGCGGCCTTGGTGTTGTAGAGGCCGATGGTCTTGATGTAGTCCTTGAGGCCCTCCTCGCCCAGATCCAGGAGGGCCTGTGGGGTGTTGGCGACCGGGAACAGACGCACGGTGGCTTCGTTGACCTTTTTATCGGTAGCCTGCGCCGACAGGATCACCGCGACCAGCAACTCGAACGGACTGAGATAGCGCAGTTCGGTGGTGGGCTGGGGACGGTCGGCTCGCAAACGGGTGAAGAACTGGTGAATCTGGCTGGAATCCATTGAAGCACCCAGGATTTGATCGGATGGTGTCGAGCAGTCTGACCGCGCCCCCGCTACTCCGTTCGTCAGCGCAGTTCGCGGCGCAGGATCTTGCCGACATTCGATTTGGGCAGGCTGTCGCGGAACTCAATCTGCTTGGGCATCTTGTAGCCGGTCAGTTGGGTGCGGCAGTGCGCCAGCATCGCTTCGGCAGTCAGTTCGACCCCCGGCTTGAGCACCACGAACGCCTTGACCGCCTCGCCGCTCTTGTCGTCCGGCACACCGATGCAGGCCACTTCCAGCACGCCCTCGCAGCCGATGATCACGTCCTCGATTTCGTTGGGGAAGACGTTGAAGCCGGACACCAGAATCATGTCCTTTTTGCGGTCCACGATGCGGAAAAAGCCCTGTTCGTCCACCGTGGCCACGTCGCCGGTCAGCAGCCAGCCATCGCGGATCGTGCGCTCGGTGTCGTGAGGC
>JAGTSD010000268.1 GCA_018262135.1 Pseudomonadota bacterium
CAGGAATATCGGCCAAACGTCGAGTCAGCAATTCGCCGCTGGATTCCAGCAATTGCTGGTAACGGGGTTGCCAATCAGCATCGTCGAGAAAGAGATTGCCTAATTCGACGAGCGAACGATACCCGATACCGGCCTCGGCGAGCCAACGCTCGATCCCCTTGTCCGCCGTCTTCGCCTTCACCCAGATGCCAATACTGGCCCGGTCGGGACGCAGACGAATATCGATCACCGTTCGCACATCGTTAGCCTTCCGCAGGGAGAGGAAATCTTCCTTGCCCCGACCACCGTAGCCAATGGTAAAGACTTTCATCCATTCCTCCTCCTCTCATTTTTTCGATGATCTAATATGTTGATTTTACAGTTTTCTAGCGCCATGAATTTCCTGAGGCGGCGTCGGCTGTACACGGATTGATGCGATAGACCACCACGATCCAATCAATGGGCCACATCGGGTCACATCGATGGCGGCGGATCATAAGAATCATGGTCGTGGCTGCTGTTATGACTGTCTGTCAAAGCAGCGTCGGTGTGATGGCGATGATCCTGCGCCATGGGTTGCGGGGCCTGACGAATCTGGAATCGGTATTAGGCCATCCGGTGGCCGGCGCGCGTTGGGAAGGTTTCGTGATCGAACAGTTGCTCGCCGCCGCGCAAGTGGCGGGGCAACGGTGAATGGCAAGACCTCGCTACCCCACCACGTTCGCTCAGAACTTGGGAAACACTTCGGCCAAGTCGATCACGGCATCCGGGCACAGGATCGGCGCGATTTTACCGGTCTGGCGACAATCCCGTTGCTGGTACTGGCCATCCGCGGGGTCGCGGTAGATTTCGAGTTGCTTTTGCTGAACATCGAGCAGCCAGACTTCCGGGATGCCGTGGTTGGCGTAGAGCGGCACTTTGACGTCGCGGTCGTAGCGGAGCGTGCTGTCGGAAACCTCGATAACCAGCAATACATCTTCCGCATGTGGATTCGCTGTTCGATAAAAATCGTCGCGCCAGCGTAATAAGGCAATATCCGGCTGAGGTTCGGCATGGCCACCAAGTATGATGGGATCCTGAATGGATACAATCGCTTTTCCGCGCAATAGCGAAACAAGCTTATTGTTAAAATACTTGACCTCACCTCCATGGGAACTTCCAATCGGCGCCATCTCAACGATCTCCCCATCGATCAGTTCCACCCGCGAATCTTCATTCAGCAAGCCGACTTCCGCCATGCGGTGATATTCGGCGACGGTCCAGCGGTGGCGCGGCTGAGAGTTGAGCGATGCCCGCTCTACTATCGGTGTTGACATGGTTCGTCCTCCCCTGCTGAGTTGCATAACTGATCGGTCGGCGGCAGGCGGTCAACTGTGAAAATTCTAATCCAGACGAGATCGAGCGCCTATCCATGCAGCAACTGCCGTGGCCGGATCCCCACCACCAGCGCCGCCAGCAGATAAGTCCCACCACCGGCCGCGATCAGCCCGCTCAAACGCCACAGCCGTTCGCGGGCGCCAGCCTCGGTCCAGGTGTCCCAATCGCCCGCGCCGAACCACAGCACGAGGCCCATTGCCAGATTCGCCGCCGCCAGTTGCACCAGGAACTTCACCCATCCGGCGCGCGGCTGATAAATGTCCCGCCGCCGCAGGTTGACGAACAGGAGTCCGGCGTTGATCAGCGCGGCCAGCGAAGTGGCCAGCGCCAGCCCGGTGTGGGCCAGCGGCCAGATGAGGATCAACACCAGGACCGTATTGGCGCCCACGGCGATCAGGCCGTACTTGACGGGGCTGCGGGTATCCTGGCGGGCGTAGAAACCCGGCGCCAGCACCTTGATGAGCATGAAGGCGATCAGCCCGAGAGTAAAGGCCATCAGACTGCGGGCCGACATGATGACATCGCGGGCGTCGAACTCACCGTACTGGAACAATGCTGACAGGATCGGTCCGGACAGGATGATCAGCGCCACCGTGGCCGGCACCCCGATCAGCAGCGCCCAGCGCAAGGCCCAGTCCAGAGTGTGGGAAAAATGGTCCGCCTCGGCACTGGCGTGATGACGCGACAACTTGGGCAGAATCACGGTTCCCAGCGCGACGCCGAAAATGCCGAGCGGGAATTCGACCAGGCGGTCCGAGTAATACAGCCAACTGACGCTGCCCGAGACCAGAAATGAGGCCAGCACGGTATTGAGCAGCAGATTGACCTGCGCCACGGAGGAGCCAAACAGCGCCGGCAGCATCAGGTTCAAGATCTGCCGTACGCCCTGGGCCGCCCAGCCCCAGCGCGGGCGCGGCAGCAGCTTGACTTGGCCCAGGAACGGAATTTGAAAAACTAACTGAACGATCCCGGCGATGAACACCCCCCAGGCCAGTCCGACTACCGGCCGTTCCATCCGGGGAGCGAGCCATAGCGCGGCGGCGATCATGGTCAGATTCAGCAGCACCGGAGTGACGGCGGGAACGGCGAATTTGCCGCAACTGTTCAGCACTCCTCCGGCGAACCCAGTCAGCGAGATGAACAGCAGGTAGGGGAACGTGATCCGCAGCATTTCCACCGTCAGGTCGTACTGGCCGGCGTCGGCGGTGAAGCCCGGCGCGAACAGCAGGATCAGTACCGGTGCGGCCAGCACGCCGATGGCGGTGATCAACAGCAGGATCACGCCCAGGGTACCGGCGACCTGATCGACCAGTTCCTCAAGCTCTTCGCGGGAGCGCTGGGTCTGGTATTCCGAGAACACCGGCACGAAGGCTTGGGAAAACGCACCCTCGGCGAACAACCTGCGCAGGAGGTTGGGGATGCGGAAGGCAACGAAGAAGGCGTCGGTACCGGACCCCGCCCCGAACATCTGGGCGTAGACCATGTCGCGGATGAAGCCGGTGACCCGGGACAGCGAGGTCATGGCGCTGACGATGCCGGTGGATTTGAGGAGAGCCTTGCTCATGAGGATGCAATCCTGCGCCGTGTGGATTCGGAAGGCGCGGATGATAGCCGGGAACGGTCGGAACTGTCAGCGACGGCGGCAAGGATTGACAGGGGGCGGGAAAACGCCAAAATGCCCCATCATTTTAGTATCCGAACGCAGCCGCGTTTATCCCATTGTGTCATTGAAGGAGTTTTGAGTTTTGGCCAACACCGTTCAAGCGAAAAAGCGTGCCCGCCAGGCGGAAAAGCACCGCCAGCACAACGCCAGCATGCGTTCCATGTTGCGCACCTACGTCAAGCGCGTGATCAAGGCGATTGATTCCGGCGACAAGGCGAAAGCCGAATCCGAGTACCAGATCGCCGTGCCGGTGATCGACCGCATGGCGCGCAAGGGCCTGATTCACGCCAACAAGGCCGCCCGCCACAAGAGCCGTCTCACCCATCATATCCGCGACATGCAGGCCTGAACGCCGGCACTGTCTCCTGCACGAATAACGGCCATCCTGGAGTGGCCGTTTTCGCACGCGGGGCTGGCCCGTCAGAGTCCGGCATTGATCCGGCGGCCGGTCCGGTTCGAGGACCTTTCCATCTTGAGCCAGAGAATATCCAGACTGGCCTTGTCGCGGGCGATCAATTCATCGTAGCTGAAGTATTTGGCTTCTGGCGTCATTCACCCTCCCCGGATGATCCGACAGGCCGGCGGGCCTGTTTTTTCACCCTAATCCGCCGTTTTTCATCCAGCCGCCGTTCCCTGGCGGCG
>JAGTSD010000269.1 GCA_018262135.1 Pseudomonadota bacterium
TGACCGTGCCCAAGGGTCAGGCCGCGCAGGTCAGCACCACGACCTCAGTGCAGCCGACGATTATCGCGCCGGTCCAGAAGGATCAGCCGTTGGGCGAGATCGTGGTCAAGCTAGGCGACCAGGAAGTCAGCAAAACACCGCTGGTGGCGCTAAAGGAAGTGCCGGAGAGCGGCTGGTTCGGGCGGATGATTGACGCCATCCTGCTGTTCTTCCATTCCCTGTTCAGTTGAGGGCAGGAATGGCCCAACCGCCATGAGTGATGAATCGCTGTTGCAATTCCCCTGTGACTTTCCCATCAAGGTCATGGGTGTTGGCGATTCCGGTTTCCGGGCGCTGGTCGTGGAACTGGTGCGCCAACGCGCGCCCGATCTGGACGAGACGCGAGTGCAGGTGCGGGACAGCCGCGCCGGGCGCTACCAGTCGGTGACGGTGATGGTAATGGCTCGCGACCGTGCGCAGTTGGATGCGATCTACCAGGACCTCAGCAGGCATCCGCACATCAAGCTGGTGCTGTGATTCCGGGCATGACCGCGCCCGCTCCACGTTCTGAACCCCTGCTATTTCGCCGCCTGGGCCGCTGTGACTACACTCCAGTATTTGCCGCCATGCAGGCCTTCACCGAGGCCCGCGCTGCGGACACGCCGGACGAACTGTGGTCGGTCGAACATCCGCCCGTGTTCACCCAGGGTATGGCCGGCAAGGCGGAACATCTGCTGGCGCCCGGCGATATTCCCGTCATTCAGGTGGATCGCGGCGGGCAGGTCACTTATCACGGGCCGGGGCAGGTGGTGGTGTACTGCCTGCTGGACGTGCGGCGGCTGGGTTTTGGCGTGCGGCGACTGGTGACGGTGCTGGAGCAGTCGGTGATCGGCCTGCTGGCTGCCCATGGGGTCGCCGCCCACGCTCGGCCCGACGCACCCGGCGTTTATGTCGGGGACGCCAAGGTGGCCTCGCTGGGGCTGCGCATCCGCCAGGGCCGTTCCTATCACGGTCTGAGTCTCAACGTGGATATGGATCTGGAACCCTTCACCCGCATCAATCCCTGCGGCTATCGCGGCCTGCGGGTGACTCAGTTGTGCGATCTCGGCGTCGAACTCAGCCCGGACGCCGCCGCCGGGGAATTGCTGTCGAGTTTGGGTCGCCAACTGGGCTACGCCGGCTTCGGCGACGTCGAAGGTCTGCCCGTCCTGCCCTGATCCCGGCGCGGACGCGCCGGGATAAATTTCAGGGCCTCATCCAATGTCCAATTTTGATTATCTGTCACCCATTTGCCCAGGAACCGCCCATGTCCGATTCCCCCGTTTCTGATGCTCCCGTCGCCCCGACGCCTAAAACCGCTCCCCAACCCGGCGAAAAGCTGCGCGGCGCAGACAAGGTCTCCCGCATTCCGGTCAAAATCGCGCCGACCGATCCCAAACAGCGCTTGCGCAAGCCGGCCTGGATTCGCGCCCCGTTTCCCGGTACGCCGGAAGTCATGCGGCTCAAGCGGATTCTGCGCGACAACCGACTGCACACGGTTTGCGAAGAAGCCAATTGTCCCAATCTGGGCGAATGCTTCGGTCACGGCACGGCCACTTTCATGATCATGGGCGCTATCTGCACCCGGCGCTGTCCGTTTTGCGACGTGGGCCACGGTCGGCCTGAACCGCTCGATCCCGAGGAGCCAGAGAACCTGGCGCTGACCGTGGCGGCCATGGGGTTGAAGTACGTGGTCATCACCTCAGTGGACCGCGATGATCTGCGCGACGGCGGCGCGGCTCATTTCGCTGCCTGCATCCGGGCGGTGCGCGCCGCGCAGCCCGGCATCGGCATCGAAATCCTGACGCCCGATTTTCGCGGCCGGATGGACCTGGCGCTGGAGATTCTGGAACGGGAACCGCCGGATGTATTCAACCACAATCTGGAAACCGTACCGCATTTGTACCGCCAGTCCCGGCCGGGCGCCGATTATCAGTACTCGCTGACCCTGCTCAAGCGGTTCAAGGAACGGCAGCCGCGCGTCCCGACCAAATCGGGGCTGATGCTGGGACTGGGGGAGACGACGGCGGAAATCGAAGCGGTCATGCGCGACCTGCGCGCCCACGACGTGGAGATGCTGACGCTCGGCCAGTACTTGCAGCCGAGCGTCCATCACCTGCCGGTGGACCGCTACGCGCCGCCCGAGGAGTTCGAACATCTGCGCGAATTGGGGGAAGCCATGGGTTTCACCCACGTCGCCTCCGCGCCGCTGGTGCGCTCCTCCTATCACGCCGACACCCAGGCCCGGGGCGCTGGAATCGCGTAGAAGCACGGGAGACAGCAGCGCGATAGCGCGGTTTTTTTCCGCCCGGATTGCTCTTGAGGAAACTTGCAAGCCGCGTATTATCTAATAGAGCGGCACCGCCCGGGCGTGTCGCCGCCGGACGCAATTCCTTAAACCTTCTCTCTGTGCACGTCTGAACGCAACGCCATGAGCGCGGAATACTCATCGTCATCCGATCAAGATCGCGGCCTTGTCGTCGAACCGGCCAAGCCGGAACTCAAGCAGCCGCCCCTGTACAAGGTGATCCTGCTGAACGACGATTACACGCCGATGGACTTTGTGGTGCGAATTCTCGAACACTTTTTCGGGATGGGCCGGGAGCAGGCTACCCAGATCATGCTGCACGTCCACACCCGGGGCCGGGGCGTGTGCGGGGTCTATACTCATGATATCGCGGAAACCAAGGTGGCACAGGTAACCGAATTTTCCCGCCGCCACCAGCATCCGTTGTTGTGCATCATGGAAGAAGACTAACTTTTAAAACCACCGAGCGTGATTCGAGGTGCGAGCATGTTAAGCAAGGATCTGGAATTCTCCATTAATCTTGCGTTCCGCGAGGCGCGGGAACGGCGCCACGAATTCATGACCATCGAACACCTGCTGCTAGCCCTGCTGGACAATCCGGCGGCGGCGGAGGTGCTAAGAGCCTGCGGCGCTCACTTGGACCGGTTGAAACGCGATTTGCAAATCTTCATCCGCGACAATACCCCGATCCTGCGCCCGGATGACCCGCGCGAGACCCAGCCGACCCTGGGGTTCCAGCGGGTGTTGCAACGGGCGGTGCTGCACGTGCAGTCCTCCGGTCACCGCGAAGTCACCGGTGCCAACGTTCTGGTGGCACTGTTCGGCGAGCAGGAATCGCAGGCGGTCTATCTGCTCAAGCAGCAGGAAATCAACCGGCTGGACGTGGTGAATTACATTTCGCACGGGATTTCCAAGGTGGCCGACGAGCAGGAATCCGCCGCGCCTCAGACCGAGGAGCCTGCCGAGCAGCAGAGCGCCAAGCCGCTGGAGAATTTCGCCAGCAATCTCAACGAACTGGCGCGACAGGGTCGGATTGATCCATTGATCGGCCGCCGCGAGGAAATCGAGCGCACCATTCAGATTCTCTGCCGGCGGCGCAAGAACAATCCGCTGTTTGTGGGCGAGGCCGGAGTTGGCAAAACCGCCATCGCCGAGGGACTGGCCAAGATGATCGTGGATGGCGAGGTGCCGGAAGTGCTGCGCGACGCCACGATGTACGCGCTGGATCTGGGCGCGCTGGTGGCGGGCACCAAGTATCGCGGCGACTTCGAGAAGCGGCTGAAATCAGTGCTGGCGCAGTTGCGCAAGGAGCGCAACGCCATCCTGTTCAT
>JAGTSD010000039.1 GCA_018262135.1 Pseudomonadota bacterium
CTGAGGCCACGCCGGCCACGACCCCACCACCCAAACGTTTCAACTTTGCCGATGTCCACCGCCGCGCCGAGGCGCTGGCGTCCCAACCTTTCCAGGCGACCAGCAACAATCTGCCGGATTTTCTCAAGAATCTGGATTACGACCAGTATCGCGACATTCGCTTCCGGGCCGACAAGGGTCTGTGGCGCGCGGAGGGTCTGCCGTTTGAAATCCAGTTCGCCCCGCTCGGCTTCCTGTTCTTCGAGCCGGTCGTCATCAACATCGTGGACGAGGGCGAAAGCCAGCCCGTCGAGTACGCCAGCGATCTGTTCGACTACGGCAAGAATCCGGTGCCGGACAACCTGCCCAAGGATCTCGGCTTCGCCGGCTTCAAGGTGCTGTATCCGCTGCACACCGACAGCCATTACGATGAGGTCGCGGTGTTCCTGGGCGCGAGCTATTTCCGCGCGGTCGGCCAGAAGCAGAATTACGGTCTCTCGGCCCGTGGCTTGGCCGTGGATACCGGCTTGCCCAAGCAGGAAGAATTCCCCCGGTTCCGCGAATTCTGGCTGGAAAAGCCCGCCAAGGACGCCACCGAGCTAACCGTCTACGCCTTGATGGATAGTAAGAGTCTGACCGGGGCCTACCGCTTCGCTATCAAACCGGGCGTCGCCACCCAGATCGAGGTCAAGGCTAATCTGTTCGTCCGCGATTCGGTGCAGAAACTCGGCGTGGCGCCGCTGACCAGCATGTTCTATCACGGCGCGATGAACGAGCGGTTCTTCGACGATTTTCGCCCACAGGTTCACGATTCCGATGGCCTGTTGATGTTGACGGGTAATGGTGAATGGATCTGGCGGCCGCTGAACAACCCGACCCGACTGCGCATCAGCGCCTACCAGGACAATAACCCGCGTGGCTTTGGCCTGCTGCAACGCGACCGCGATTTTGACAACTACCAGGATCTGGAGGCGCACTATCACATCCGCCCCAGCATTTGGGTCGAGCCGCAGGGCGACTGGGGCAAGGGTTCGGTGCAGTTGATTGAAATACCCAGCACGGCCGAGCGCTACGACAACATCGCCGCCTTCTGGACGCCGGAAAAACCGGTCGAGGCCGGCCAGCGACTGGAATACAACTACCGGCTGTCCTTCTTCCTCGATCTGCCGAATCTGTCGTCGGGCGGCCGGACCCTGGCCAGCCGGGTCGGCGCGGGCGGCGCGGGCGACCTGCAATCCGAGCGCCGGCGGTTCGTCATTGATTTCGGCGGCGAGAACCTCGCCAGGCTGGCGGGCGACGCGCCGGTGGAAGGGGTGGTCAGCGGTTCGACCGGTCAGATTCAGAACGTGGTGGTCCATAAAAACCCCGAAACCCAGGGTTGGCGGCTGTCCTTTGAACTGCTCCCACGAGACGACGCATCGGAACTGCGCGGTTTCCTCAAGCTGGGCAACGATGTGTTGACCGAAACCTGGAGTTACCAGTGGACCGCGGTAAAGTAGGCGTCATGGAGCACTATTTGCCGCCGTTACCGCCGGCGCCCTCCAGCGAGTTCGTGCTCGCCCGGCTCGGCGCCTACTGGCAGGCGCTGGGCGTGACCGATCCGGCGCAGATCGCGGCCCTGAGCGAGCAGGCCCTGCGCCGCGTGGCTGAGTCGCCGGAATCACCGGGACTGGATGCGGTGGCGCGGGCGCTGGTCGCCGCCGGCGAACATCGCCGAACCTACGCCGCCGCCCAGTCCCGGCGCCATGCCGGCGCAACGCATTGACCTGTTCTGGCTGCTGGGTCCGCTGCACCGGTTGTGGCATCCGGAACTCCGCGCCTGAGTCGTTATTCCCTCTTTAAACCCGGACGTACCATGACTCAAACCACTCAACCCCCGATCATGGGGCATACCTTGCGGCGGGTGGTGTTCTTCCTGCTGGTGCTGCTGACGACGCTGGTCGCGATGGGCCTGATGGTCAGCGTGTTCCAGACTGACGGCCTCAGCCCGATGGAGCTGATCCTGCTGCTGCTGTACGCGATCCTGTTTTCCTGGATCTGCATCTCGTTCTGGACCGCATTCATGGGCTTTTTCATTTGCCTGACCGGTCACGACCACTGGGCGATTTCCCGGCATCCAGGCACGCCGCCCGATCCCGCCGCGCCACCGCCGCGCACCGCGATTCTGATGCCGATCTACAACGAGGATTCGGAGCGGGTGTTCGCTGGCTTGCGCGCCATCCACCAGTCCCTGGCCGACACCGGCCAACTCGCCGGCTTCGACTTCTTCGTGCTCAGCGACACCCGCGATCCTGAGGTCTGGGTCGAGGAAGAACTGCGCTGGCAGAACATGGTGCGGGCGCTGGACGGCAAGGGGCGGATTTTCTATCGCAACCGCCCGGAGAATACCAGCCGCAAGAGCGGCAACCTGGAGGATTTCTGTACCCGCTGGGGCAGCCAGTACCGGTACATGATCGTGCTGGACGCCGACAGCATCATGAAGGGCGAAACCCTGGTTGAAATGGTGCGGATCATGGAACGCCAGCCGCGCGTGGCGCTGTTGCAGACCCCGCCGGTGCCGATCAACCGCGAATCGCTGTTCGCCCGCATCCTGCAATTCGCCGGCAGCCTGTACAACCGGATGTTCACCGCCGGGCTGAACTACTGGCAACTGGGCGAGACCAACTACTGGGGCCACAACGCCATTATCCGCATCCAGCCGTTCCTCGATCACTGCGGCCTGCCCAAGCTGCCGGGGCGCGAACCATTCGGCGGCGACATCCTCAGTCACGATTTCGTCGAGGCGGCGCTATTGCGGCGGGCCGGTTGGGAGGTCTGGCTGGCCTACGACCTGGAAGGCAGCTACGAGGAAATCCCGCCGACCCTGATTGACTACGCCAAGCGCGACCGCCGCTGGTGCCAGGGTAATCTTCAGCATCTGCGGCTGGCGCTGTCGCACGGTTTTAACGCGCTGAGCCGGCTGCATTTTTCCATGGGGGTGATGTCGTACCTGGCCTCGCCGCTGTGGCTGCTGTTCCTGATCGCCACCGGGGTCGAGGCGTATTTCCAGACCCAGCACGAACCGGTGTATTTCTTCGGCGAGAACTGGGCGCCGGTATGGCCGGTGTCGTTCGCGGTGGAAATGACCACCGTGCTGCTGGTCACCCTGACCATGCTGTTCCTGCCCAAGGGGCTGGCGCTGTTGCTGCTGCTCAAGGATCGCCGGCTGCGCCGCGCCTATGGCGGGATGCTCAAGGCGACCCTGAGCGTGGTGCTGGAAACGGTGTTCTCGGTGCTGACCGCGCCGGTGCTGATGCTGTTCCAGACCAAGTTCGTGCTCGCGATCCTGATGCGCCGTGCCGTCGGCTGGCCACCGCAGCAGCGTGGCGACCACATGACCAGCTTCCGCGAAGCAGCGCAGACCCACGGCGTGCAGACCCTGATCGGCGTGGTCGCCGGGGTGCTGAGTTACCAGTACGTGCCGGCGTTCTTCTGGTGGTTCATCCCGGTGCTGCTGGGGCTGGTGCTGGCCATCCCGGTCTCCATGCTGTCCAGCAGCATCGCCCTGGGCCGGCAATCGCGGGAACTGGGGCTGTTCCTGACCCCGGAGGAAACCGAACAGCCGGTGGTATTGCGTTATCTCGAGGAAAACCTGGAAGAGGACGAGCCGGTGCTGCCGGTCTTGCGCGAAAAGCCGGCCAGCCGGTTCGTCCAGGCGCTGACCGACCCCTACGTCAACGCCCTGCACCTGTCGCTGCTGCCGGAACGCGAACCCCCAGGCAAGCGGCGACGGCACTATCTGGAAGGCCTGGTCCACCAGTTGGAGGAGGAAGGACCGGACAGCCTGAGTGCAGCGCAGAAACGCGATCTGATTGCCGATCCCGAAACTTTACAGCGATTGCACGCGCTGTTCTGGAGCCGGCCACCGGTGAATGCGGGAATGCTGCCGTAGCGATATTGGCGCGGCCAGGGAGAGCCAGCGAATTTTCGGTTTTTCCAACCCTCGTCCATGGAGCCAGAGAACATGCCACAGCAACCACAGATCGTTATAACCAGCCCGGATCTGGATCGCCTGGAACGCCTGCTGGATTCGGTGTCGCCGCTTCATGCGCCGGGTCTGGATACGCTGCGCCGCGAGCTGGACCGGGCCGAGGTGGTGGAGCCACATGAAATTCCACCCAATGTCATCACCATGAATTCGACGGCGCGCTTCGTGGACGAGGTCAGCGGCCGGGAGTTTGAACTGACCCTGGTTTACCCCGACGACATGCACCTGACCCACGGCACGGTGTCGGTGCTGGCACCGGTCGGCAGCGCTCTGCTCGGGCTGTCGGTCGGTCAGTCCATCGAATGGCCGCTGCCCGGCGGTCGAACCATGACCCTGCGCGTGCTGGAAGTGACCTATCAGCCCGAGGCCTCCCGGAAACAGCAGGCGTAACCCGACCCCTGCCCGGACAGCAGTACGCGCTGGCCCGGGCTGGCCAGTACTGATATTCACTCATGAGGGGTTCCAAGTGAGGAAGGCGGCGCGGCGGTCACCCGCCGACCGGGTTGGCGTTCAACTCATGCCGCCGCCAGGCATCCGCCGCCAGGGTCGCCGTGGCCAGTTCGCAGAGATGGCCGTGATGGGTAAAGAACAGCACCTGGGTTCGCTGGGCCAGTTCGGCGAGCGCCTGCAAAGTGGCGGCGGCCCGGTCATCATCGAACTGCACCAACAGATCGTCAATCACGATGGGAACCCCCTCGCGTTCCCGGAGGTGTTCCTCGATGGCCGCGAGGCGCAGCGCCAGAAAAAGCTGGTCGCGGGCGCCCTGGCTCATCCCCCCGACTCCCAGTCGCGAGCCGTCCGGTCGCTGGCCGAGCAGCATTTGCCGGTCGTCCTCGTAATCCATCACCAGGCCGCCGAAACTGCCCAGGGTGATGCGAGCGAAGATTTCGCTGGCGCGGCGCAGCACCGGCCCCTGATGGCGCTCCCGGTAGGTCTGCGCGACGCGGGCTACGATGGCGCCGGCCAGCCGGGCGCGGGCGTAGGCGCGGGCCTGCCGGGCGATGCGGACGGTGATCTCCTCGGCTTCCTGCTGCGCCCAGGCAGCGGCATCGCCGCCGTCAATGGCGTCGAAGGCGCGGCGCGCTTCCAGATCCGCCGTGTGGGCGTTTTCCACGTCGGTTTCCCGCTCGGCGATGAGCGTTTCCAGTTCGTCCAGGCGGGCGTTGGCGGCGGCCAGTTCCTGGCCCTCGACCTCGGCCAGAACCTCGGCCAGCGGACGGGCGGCGCTGCACACCAGTTGCTCCTCGATGTCCGCCACCCGTTCCAGCAACCGCCGCTTGCGAGCCGCGTCATCCTCTATCGCCGCCAGTTGGTCCGGCGATTCCACGCCCGCCTGCCGCGCCAGTTCCGCCAGGCGGTCGCGCTGGATCGTGGCGGCGGTTTCCGCCTGGCCGAGCCGGCGCTGTTCGCCTGCGATAGCAGCGTCGAGCTGCTTGCGCCGGTGATCGGCGTCGCGCGCTTCGCTCAGCGCGCCGTACAGCGCAATGGTGGCCTGATCGGCGTCCACGCCGGCGACGGATTCATCAACCGCCTGCGCCAGTTCCGCCAGCGCTTGCTCGAAGGCAAGGCGCGCGGCCTGTTCCTTGCGCGCCTCGCTGGCGAGCGTATCCAGCATGTTCAGGACTTTGGCGAGTTGATCCCATTGCTCCAGGCGGGCCCGCGCCTCGGCCGGCAAGGCCTGGGGCGGCAGACGCAACGCGGCGGTCGTGGCGTTCCACCGGTCCCGCCAGTCCGCACGTTTGCTGGCCAGTCTGGCGCGTTGGGCGGTCACTCCGCGCCGGTCGGTTTCAGACTCGGCGATGCGCTGCTCCAGATGGGCGCGCGCCGTGACGGCCTGGCGGCCCTGTTCGATAGCCGTCCTGGCGCGACCGAGTGCGGCTGACAAGGCTTCGCCTTCGGCCAGGCCGGGCAAGCCACAACCCTGCAACGCCTGATCGAACCGCTGGCGCGTGGCCGCCAGCATCGCCGCGATCTCCCGCTGTTCCCGGCGCAGCGTTTCCAGACGAGCGGAACGCTCGACCAGCAGCGCGTGCTTTTGCAGCCATTCCGCCGCCGCGCCGGGCGACAGATCGGGCTGGCGAAACGCGCCAGCGATGGCGGACCAGCGCGCGTCGAGCTGGCCGCGCTCCGTCGCCAGTGCGGCAAATTGTTGTGCGAGATCGGCGCGCGCCTGCCCCATGTCCACGATCCGCTGGCGCAAGCTCTCAACGCTGGCGGCCCGCTTCGCGTCGGCGTGCAGCAGATCAGCCAGCCGGTCAGCTTCGCGAGTGGCGGACTCAAAAGCGGCGGGCAGCGGTTGATCCGGGGCGTAATCCGCCGCCAGGTGGTCGGGAGTAGCCGCGCGCTCGACATACGCCTGGCGAACCCGCCGCCAGCCATCGTCGCGCCGTTGCCGGGCCTGGCGTACCTGATCGTGGGTGACGATTTCGCCGGCGGCGGCCAGGCCGCGCAATTCGCGCTCCCGCTCGCCGAGGTCCCGTTGCAGGATGCGGTCCTGGTCCTTGAGCGAACGCTCCTCTTCCGCCCACTGCCGATAGCGGTCGCCGATCTCGGTGACCGTGGCCAGCAGCGGCGGCCGCAGCGCGAGCACGTCGTCGAGCGCGCCATCCCATAGCGCCGCCGCCTCGCGGGCGAGCGCAGTTTCCAGTTCGGCGATTTCCCGCGCCAACTGGGCGTGCTGACCGGCAAGGTCACCAGGCGCGGTGGCCTGCTCGCGCGCTGCTTCCAGGGCGGTGAACGACACCGGGACCGGGCGGGCGCCAAGGTCGTCCCGCAGGCGCTGGAGCGTCTCGGCCAGCGCGCGTTCCTGCTCCTCCAGTTGTTCGTCCTGGGCGGACAACGCACCGTGTTCTTCCACCAGCGCCTGCACCCGCGCCCGCGCCGTGGGCGAGGGCAACAGCGCGCGGTCCCGTTCCAGCGGTTCGGTGGACGCAAGTTCCGCCGCGAGCACCGGATCAATGGCGGCCAACTGGGCAGCGAGCGCTTGGCGCGCGGCGTCAATTTCCGCTTCGATGCGGGGCAGGCGCTCCAGAGCACCCCGGTAGTCCTTCGCTCCATGATGGAGCCGCTCGATGACGCTGGCATGGGTTAGCAACGCCTCGCGCACCTGGAGCGTGGCGCGCTGGCGCTGCAACTCCTCCAGCGCTGCCCGCGCCTCTCGCTGATTTTCCTCGGCGGCGCGCAGGCGCTCTTCCGCCTCGATGCGCTGCTGTCCCGCTGCCGGCGGCAACAGCGGAACCGTGGCCAGCGTGGCCAGTTCCTGAAGCTTCGCCGCGTGTTCGGCGGCCAATGGCAGGTGTACGACGAGCCGGGTTAGTCGGCCCCGCTCTCCGCGCAGATTCATCAGTTCGGCCCGCAGTTCCGCAAGTTTCCTGCCGGTTTGGCGCTGGAGCCGCTCGGCCTGTTCCCAGGAGGAAGACCGCACCGTCGCCTCCCGCGCCCGCTTGCGCTGCTCGTCCAGTTCCCGGAGGGCGACATTGATGGCTTTCGTGGTTGCGCGCGGGAGAAACAGCTTGTCCGCCTCGGCATTAAGTGCGCCGGACAACTGGCGCAGATCGGCCAGTCCCGCCGCCGCTGCGAACAGACTTTGGCCAATTTCGCCCTTGCCTTCGAGCAACGCTTCGCTGCCGCGCGTCAGCCCGTCGAGATCGAGGCCGAAGAGGGCGCGATACAAGCCTTCGTCGAGACCCCCCAGCAGGCGGATCAGGGTATCCTCGGCCAGCGGCTGATCGGTCTGTTCCGCGCCGCTGGCCTCATCCAGCGCGAACAGGGTTTGCTTGCGCGCCTTGCGCCGTACCACTGCCAGACGGTCGCCTGCCGTGGTTGCCAGCACTGCGCCAATCCGCAACTGGGGATGGGGATGGATAAAATTGTCGGCGGTGCGTTCCTCGATCCCGAACAGCAGGCCGATGAGGGCGCGCAGCGTGGTGGACTTGCCGGCTTCGTTCGGGCCGTAAATGACATGGAAATCCGGCCCGCCGGCGAAATCGAGACGCCGTTCCGAAAACGCGCCGTAGGCCTTGAGATAGAGACGTTCGAGTTTCATCCCATGCTCTCCTCCCCGGCCAGCCGCGCCAGCAGGTCCGACTCCACCTCGCCCAGCAGTTCGAGCAAGCCGTCAGCCTCGTCCAGACCCAGGCCGGCGCGCGATTCCGTTGGCAGCTTTTGCAGCAATTCGCCCAGCGCCTCGCCGGCCACAGCGCGCAGCAGAGCTTCATCGGCGGCGAACCGGCGCAATTCGCGCACCAGCAAGCCAATGGGATCGTCGCGTTCGGCGATGCGGTCCAGATCGAGTTGCGGGCGGGTGCGAAACTCGATTTTCTCGATCCAGGCCCGACCATTCGAGGCCTCGATGGCGACGCTACGCAGTTCCTGCTCCACCGATTCAGGTTGCGCCGCCAGCCGGCGATGCAGGGGACCGCTGCCCCGCACCTGCACCCGCACCGCCAGCGCACGGTCTCCCACTTCAGCCAACCGTTGCCGCAAATCCAGCATGGCCGCTTCCAGCAGCGCCTCCAAGTCCGGCAGGCCGCCGATATCGAGCGCCAGCGTCTCCCAGCGCATGACATCCAGCGGGATAGCCTGGTGGATGATTTCCCCGTCCTCGACCGTCACCAGCGCGCAGCCCTTGGGGCCGGTTTCACGGATGTGCCGGCCCTGAGTGTTGCCCGGATAAACCACCCACGGTTCGCGGCATACCACTTCGGCGGCGTGGATGTGGCCGAGCGCCCAGTAGTCGTAGCCCTTGCCGCGCAGCACATCCAGGGTGGTTGGCGCGTAGGGGTCATGGCCGGGGCGGCCGTCGAGCGAGGTGTGCAACAGGCCCAGGTTGAAGCAGCCAGTAACCGGGGTCGGATAGCCGGCCGCCAGATCAGCTGTCACGACAGCGGTGGCGAAGCTTTGGCCGTGCAGCGCCACGCCGAGATCGTCGAAGACTTTGGTTTCAGGCCGGGCATCCGCCAGCAAATGGACGTTTTTGGGCAGGCGCAGGCTCTTGGTAATCCGGCTGGCAGCATCGTGGTTGCCGCGCACGAGAGCGACGGCAATCCCCTCCTCGGCCAGTCGGGTCACGCCCTTGGTGAAAAACAGTCCGGCATTGTGATCGAGCCAGTCACCGTCGTAGAGATCGCCAGCGATGACGACCAGTTCCACCTGTTCCTGGAGGGCGACGGCGATCAGATTGTCGAAGGCGTGGCGAGTCGCACCCCGCGCTTCCTCAACTGGAGCACCCTCGTAGCGGTCGAGCCCACGGAGTGGGCTGTCGAGGTGCAAGTCAGCAGCGTGCAGGAAGCGCATGGTGCGGAGTATCTCGAAGGTGGCCCAGCAGAGGCGTGAACAGGAGGTGCAGCGCGGGACGCGGACCGGACGACAGGTATCCCGCGCCGCTTGGTTTCAGACCTGAACCTTGGCGAACGCCTCGATCACTTCCGGCGGGGCCTGAATCAGTTCGATCAGCACGCCCTCGCCGGATAGCGGCGCGGCGTCGTTGCCCTTGGGATGGACGAAGCAGACATCGTAGCCGGCCGCACCCTTGCGGATGCCGCCCGGCGTGAAGCGCATCCCTTTCGCGGTCAGCCACTCCACCGCCGCCGCCAGATTGTCAATCCACAGCCCGATGTGGTTGAGCTGCGGATCGTGCACCTTCGGCGCCTTGTTGGGATCAATCGGCTGCATCAGGTCCACTTCGACCTTGAATGGGCCGGAACCGATGGCGGCGATGTCCTCGTCCACGTTCTCGCGCTCGCTGCGGAAATTGCCGGTCATCGTCAGACCGAGAGTATCTACCCAAAGCCGGCTCAGCTTCGACTTGTCCAGCCCACCGATGGCAATTTGTTGAATACCAAGCACCTTAAAGGGTCTATCAGACACAGGGACCTCCTGATGGTTATTCCCCTCTCCCCTTGTGGGAGAGGGGCTGGGGGTGAGGGGCAAAGTAAAGACCTCTTCAGTATGTCATTCCACTTCCTGATTGCAACCATGTCATGACCCTTCTCGTATTTCCCTACCGAGAATCGGGCGAATCTTCGGTTATACTTTCGCGGTATTGTCCACCCCTCGCATTTCGATCCACTGGAGGATGCGCATGTCGAACCCAAAACAAGCGGACGCGGCCACCCCGACGTTCGATGAATTCCCCCCAACCCCCTACGAGGAATGGCGCCGGGCCGTTGATAAAGCCATCAAGGGCGCGTCGTTCGAAAAACGGCTGATCACCAAGACCTACGAGGAGATTGATCTCCAGCCGATGTACCGGCAGGAGGACATCGCCAATCTGCCTCATTTGGACAGCCCGCCCGGTTTCGCGCCCTATCTGCGCGGCACGACGCCGCTGGGCTACGTCGCCAGCAGTTGGGATGTCGCCCAGGAACTGCCCTATGGCACGCCGGCAGCGCTGAACGAAGCCCTGCGCGCCGATCTGGAACGCGGTCAGAATGCCGTCAATCTGGTGCTCGATGCGCCCACGCTGGCCGGCGTGGATGCCGATCGGGCCGAGGCCGGCGACGTCGGTCAGGGCGGCCTGTCGATTTCCAGCGTCGCCGATCTCGCCCAGGCGCTGAACGGCGTCGATCTGGAAACCACGCCGATCTATACCCAGGCCAGTACCGGCGCCCTGACCTTCACCGCCCTGCTGGCGGCGCTGGTCCAGCAGCAGGGCAAGTCGCTGGCCAAGCTGCGCGGCGCGATTGGCATGGACCCGCTGGGCCAATTGGCCCGCGATGGCAAGCTGCCCCGCGATCTCGACGGCGTCTACGACGTGATGGCGCAACTCGCCGCCTGGGCCAAGGCCAACGCCCCGCAGTTGCAGACGATCACCGTCCAGGGCCATCCCTATCACAACGGTGGCGCCAGCGCGACCCAGGAACTGGCCTTCGCCCTGGCGACGGCGGTGGACTACCTGCGCGCCCTGCAGGCCCGTGGCGTGGACGTGGACGACGCTGCGCCGCGCATTCGCTTCGCGTTTTCCATCGGTTCCAACTTCTTCATGGAAATCGCCCGGCTGCGCGCCGCGCGGCTGCTGTGGGCCAAGATCGTCCAGGCGTTCGGTGGCGGCGAGGAGGCGCAGAAGATGAGCCTCCACGCCCGCACCTCGGCCTGGAATCAGACGGTTTACGATCCCTATGTCAACCTGCTGCGCGCCACCACCGAAGCGTTCTCCAGCGCGGTCGGCGGCTGCGACAGCCTGCACGTCTCGCCCTTCGACGAACTGGTCCGCACGCCG
>JAGTSD010000270.1 GCA_018262135.1 Pseudomonadota bacterium
TAGCGGGTCGGCGGGAGCGGTTTGAGGGCGGGGCGATCGACCGTCTCAAACACGCTCCGGCGGGAGCCGGGGAGCCGCTGGAAGGGGCGCCGGTTCAATGCTGCCAAGAGCGGCTGGAGGGCGCGATTGACTTCGTCGAGACTGAAGAAGCGCTGGTGGCGCAACCGGGCCAGCATCCAGCGCTGGGCCAGGAGGACCCCGGCCTCGACCTTGGCCTTCTTTCACGTCAGCAACTGCCTGTCATGCGGCCGATCCAGCACCGATCACCTTCGCGATCACCCATCCGTTCCATCCCCAGCGCGGTACGCGGTGGGTGTTAGTCACCCGTAAACAGAACTGGGGTGAAGATCGGGTCCTGTACTACGACCGCGGGGGGCGATTGCGGTCGATGCTGACCTCCTGGACCAGCCTGGCGGATCACGATCTGTTTAGTCAAGCTGCCCAGGGCCGATCCTGGTTTCGGGTCGACGACCTGCTCCAACTGGCCGCCCTGCTGGAGGTGCTGCGGCGGACCCGACCGGGCGGCGGTGGCGATGTCAAGTAAATTATGCCGCTGCTGTAAAGGAATATTCGCCGCAGGGGTGGGGCTTTCCAGGCGTTGCTGCGGGTTAAGCGCAGCCGCCAAGCCGTTTTTTTGGATGCTGAGCAGGTCATGGGTCTGGATATCCCGGCGAGCCCGGTCTATTTTCAATGACATCGTTGTGCTGACTTGTGAAATTGGCTGCCATGCCTCCGCGCGATGCCAAAGCCGAGCGCCTCAAGCAAATCGGCGCTTTGAACCCCTATCCGGAACGTGTGCGCGCCCCCTGGTTCCAGGCAGGCGGCTTTTTCGATGCCCGCGACTTGGTGCAGGTCAAGTACGAGATGCTGCGCCAGGTCAGCCACGCGGGCGCCACCAAGACCGAAGCCGCCGCGCTGTTCGGCCTGTCCCGGCCCGCCTTCTATCAGGCCGAAGCGGCGCTGGCCCGCGCGGGGTTAGCGGGACTATTGCCGCGCCCGCGCGGGCCAAAGGGTGCCCACAAGTTGACGCCCGAGGTCATGGCCTTCATCGACCAGCACCGCGCGGGCGACGGTCAACTCCATGCCCGCGCCCTGGCGCGCCGCATCGAAACTCAGTTGGGGGTCGTGGTCCATCCCCGCAGTATCGAACGGGCGGTTGCACGCCCAAAAAAACGCTAGATCCGGGCCATGCTCCGACCCTGTCGGGTGCAGCCATTGCGACCTACGAAGCGCTGCGGGCCGCGATCATGAGCGGCCAAGGGGGCGCCGAAGGACTTGGCGCGCTGGTCTATCACGGCATGGTGCGGGGTTTGGCGCTGCTGCTGACCCGTCCCGTGGTCGCGCCGGCTCTCGCGGCGGCCCGCGCGATGGAGCGCGGGCCGGTCCCGCCCGATCCCCGGTTCGTGCGCCTGCTCGCCAACCTGCTGCTGCAAACCGAGGCGGAGGGGCGCCATGTTGACTGAGAGTTCATCGAAGGTCAGCGCCGATCACCTGCGGCGCGATGCCTTTCTTTACGTGCGACAATCCTCGTTGCGCCAAGTGGTCGAGAACACCGAAAGTACCCAACGCCAGTACGCGCTGCGCGATCGGGCGGTCGCGCTGGGTTGGCCCCTCGAGCGCATCCACGTGATCGACTGCGATCTGGGCCGCTCGGGCGCGCATGCGCAGGATCGGGACGGTTTCCAGCATCTGGTCGCCGAGGTGGCGATGGGTCATGCCGGCCTGGTGCTGGGCCTCGAGGTCTCGCGCCTGGCGCGCAACAACGCGGACTGGCATCGGTTGATCGAGTTGGCGGCGCTGGCCCACACCCTGATCCTCGATGAGGACGGGATCTATGACCCGGCGCACTTCAACGACCGGCTCCTCCTGGGGTTGAAGGGCGCAATGAGCGAAGCGGAGCTGCACGTCCTCAAGGCCCGCCTGCAGGGCGGGATTCGCAACAAGGCGCGGCGCGGCGAACTGGCCTTGGCCCTACCGATTGGGTTGGTCTACGGCGCTGACGGCAAAGTAGCCCTCGATCCCGATCGGCAGATTCAAGAAACGGTGCGGCTGCTCTTCACGACCTTTCGCGACGGCGGCTCCGCCGCCGCGGTCGTCCGCCGCTTTGCCCGGGAAGGCTGGCGGTTTCCACGGCGTATCCGCCGCGGCATCGGCCAGGGCGACGTGGTGTGGGGGGCGCTCGAGCACTCGCGGGTCATTCAGATCCTGCATAATCCTCGCTATGCCGGCGCCTTCGTCTACGGGCGGACCTGCGGCGGTCTGAATCCCCAGTTCAAACCGATCCAGCGCCGGGTGGCCCGCGAGCAGTGGCCGGTGCTGATCCGCGATGTCCATCCGGGCTATATTGACTGGGCGGAATACGAGCGCAACCAGTGGACGCTCGCGCAGAATGAGGCGGGGTTTGGCGTGGCACGCCGGGGCAGCGTGCCGCGCGCGGGCGTGGGTCTGCTGCAGGGGCGCGTGGTGTGCGGTCGGTGCGGTGCGCGGATGCGCGTGCGTTACCAGGAGGTCGCCGGTCATCTGGAGCCGTATTACCAGTGCGCGGAAGCGGCGGTGCGCCGCGCCGGCCCGCTGTGCCAGTCGGTCCGCGGGAAGCCCGTCGATGAGGCGATCAGCGCCCTGCTGCTGGAGACCCTGGTGCCGGCCGCCCTCGAAGCGGCGCTGGCCGTCCAGGATGAAATCGCCGGGCGCATCGCGCAGGCCGAGGCGCTGCGCCGCTCGCAACTGGAACGGGCGCGCTACGCCGCCGAACTGGCCCGGCGACGCTATCTCCACGTGGATCCGGACCACCGCCTGGTCGCCGATGCCCTGGAGGCGGACTGGAACGAGCAGCTGCGCCAGTTGGATGCGCTGCAACGCGAGCACGAACGCCAGCGCGGCTTGGATCAAGACCTGCTCGGCGCCGAGGCGCGCGGCCGCATCCTGGCGCTGGCCACCGAGTTCCAGCCGGTTTGGCAGGACCCCGGCACGGCGCCGATCGAGCGCAAGCGCATCGTCGCCCTGCTCATCGAAGACGTGACGCTGGTCAAAGCTGACCAAGTCTTCATCCACGTGCGCTTTCGCGGCGGCCAGACCCAGTCCCTGGTGATCGACAAGCCCCAGCCCATCGCCCTGATCCGCAAGACTCGACCCGAGGTCGTGGCGCGACTGGATCAGTTACTCGATCACTGCAGCGATGACGAAGCCGCGCTCCGCCTCAACGCCGAAGGGCACCGCAACTGGAAACACGAACCGTTCACGGCCAAAAAGGTCAGCGTGGTCCGCCACGCCTATGGCTTGACCAGTCGCTTCCAGCGCTTGCGCGCGCAGGGGTTTCTGACGGCGGAAGAACTGGCCGAACCCTTGGGGGTCTGCGCCACGACACTCTACCAATGGGGGCGTGACGGGCTCCTCCAAACCGCCCGCTATGGGAATGGCAAACGCTGCCTGTTCGCCCCGCTCGCTGCGGGCGAAATCATCGTCAAGGGCCAAGGCAGCAAAACCCCGCGACCTCCACAACGAACGACCCTGCAATCCACCACATAGGAGACAGTATGAAGCCTACACCTTGTCGCGGGGTTTCCGGACGCGGGCCGGCAGCACCGTCACGCCGTAGTGCGCGGCCAGTTCCTGGTAGCTGGGGTTCAACTCCGGCTCGTACAACG
>JAGTSD010000271.1 GCA_018262135.1 Pseudomonadota bacterium
AGAATGTTGATCTGCCGGGGCGTATTGTTGATATGGTCGTCGCCGCGGATCACATGGGTGATGTTCATGTCCATGTCGTCCACCACCACGCAAAAATTGTAGGTCGGGCTGCCGTCGGCGCGGGCGATAATCAGATCGTCCAGTTCCGCGTTCTGAAACATGATGTTGCCGCGAATCAGATCCTCGACCACGACTTGGCCGTTTAGCGGATTCTTGAATCGCACCACCGGTTCCACGCCCGGGCGCGGCGGCCCCTGATAGTCGCGGTAGCGACCGTCATAACGCGGCTTTTCCTTGCGGGCCATCTGCTCGGCGCGCAATGCTTCCAGTTCCTCGCGGGTGCAGTAGCAGTAGTAGGCGCTGCCTTCCCGCAACAACTGGCGCAGCACCTCCTGATAGCGGTCAAACCGCTGGGTCTGATAGAACGGCCCCTCGTCGTAATCCAGCCCCAGCCAGTTCATGCCTTCCAAAATGGCGTTCACCGCTTCAGGAGTCGAGCGCTCCAGGTCGGTATCCTCGATGCGCAACACGAAGGGACCGCCATGCCGGCGAGCGTATAGCCAGGAAAAAAGCGCGGTGCGCGCACCGCCGATGTGCAGATAGCCCGTGGGGCTGGGGGCAAAACGGGTCTTGACCATGTGGGTTCGTCTGGGATGCGGTTGAAAATCAATGATGTTGTCCACGGAAGACACGGAAGACACGGAAAATAAAGCAAGTCCGGGCTTTTTCCGTCCGTGCCTTCCGTGTCTTCCGTGGATACTTACTAACCCTTCTTCGGCTTGACCGGCCGCCGCCAATTGGCCACGTCCTTGCGCGGGGCGCGGGTCAGGCACAAGCCGCCATCCGGTACGTCGCGACTGACCGACGAACCGGCGCCCACGGTCGCGCCCTTGCCAATCCGCACCGGCGCTACCAGTGACGTGTTCGAGCCGATGAAAGCACCATCGCCAATCACCGTCTGATGCTGGTCGGCGCCATCGTAATTGCAGGTGATGGTGCCCGCCCCAACGTTGACTTCTGCGCCGATCTCGGCGTCACCGAGGTAGGTCAGGTGATTGACCTTCGACCCTACCCCGATCCGGGTCTGCTTGGTCTCGACAAAATTGCCGATATGCACGCCCGCCGCCAGCAGCGACCCCGGACGCAGCCGGGCGAAGGGACCGATCTGCGCGCAGGCCCCAATCTCCGTGCCTTCGATCCGGCAATGCGACAGAATCTCGACATCATCGCCGACCACGGCATCGCGCAGCACACAGAATGGCCCGATCCGCACCCGGTCGCCCAGCCGCACCGTGCCCTCGAACACCACGTTGACATCAATCACCACATCCTTGCCGGTCGTCACCGTACCCCGCACGTCCACCCGCGCCGGGTCCATGAGGGTCGCGCCCTCACGCATCAACTGCTCGGCTTGTCGCCGTTGGTAAAACCGCTCCAACTCAGCGAGTTGCTGGCGATCATTGACTCCCAACACCTGCTCCGGCTCCGCCACCGTAAACGCCTCGACCGTCACTCTGTCGCGCACCGCCAGCGCTACGACATCGGTCAGATAGTATTCGCCCTGGGCATTCCGGTTGTCGAGCTCGGCCACCCAGCCGCGCAGCTTGGCAGTCGCCACCGCCAGAATTCCGGTATTGACCTCGCGCAGGCGCCGCTCCTCGGCGGTAGCGTCCTTCTCCTCGACAATGCGGCGGACGCGACCCTGCTCGTCGCGCACGATGCGGCCATAGCCACTGGGATCGGCCAGTTCGACCGTCAACAGCGCCAGGCTGCCCTGCTGGGCTGCGGCCACCAGCGGTTGCAGGGTTTCGGCGCGAATCAACGGCACATCGCCATACAGCACCAGCGCTACGCCGGCATCGTCGAGCAGCGGCAGCGTCTGCGCCACCGCATGGCCCGTGCCCAACTGCTCGGCCTGCTCCACCCACTGCACCCCCGTCTCGCCCGCAAAGGTGGTTCGGACCGCCTCACCGCCATGGCCGTACACCACCAACCGGGTCTGGGCCTCAAGCTCGCTGGCCGTCGCCAGTACGTGAGCCAGTAACGGCCTGCCGCCCACCGGGTGCAACACCTTGGGCCAATCCGACGCCATTCTTTTACCCTTGCCGGCGGCAAGGATCACCACTGCAAGCTGCTGCATAACCGGTGCGCCTCTCTGAAAAATTTAGGTATTGTACCGTACCTTCTCCAATCCGGGCTTTTGGCCAAGCGGCCGATATGGAGTTCCCGACGCCGTTGCTACAAACAAAAAGGCCGTGACACGAGGTCACGGCCTAGCGGGGTCGAGATTGTTATTATTATTAGCCTGATTAAGCCGATTTGCGCCCCTTGCGCAACTGCTCAATAGTCCGCAACTGTGCGACCGCCTCGGCCAGCTCGGCCTTGGCCCGGGCGTATTCAAACTCACTGCGGCTGTCGGCGATCACCTGCTCGGCGCGCTGCTTGGCGGCCTGCGCGGCGACCTCATCCAGATCCTTGGCTCGTTCCGCCGTGTCGGACAGGATGGTCACCACATGGGGCTGGACTTCCAGCAATCCCCCCGATACGTAAAACAGTTGCTCCTCGCCGCCCAACAGCCTAACCCGAACCTGACCGGGCTTCAGTCGCGTCAACAACTGGCTGTGGCGCGGCAAAATGCCTAACTCGCCCAATTCACCCGGCGCGATGACCGTCTCGGCGGGTCCGGAAAACAACTCTTTTTCCCCGCTGACGATATCAACGTGCAGTGTCATGGCCATGGTGCGTCCCCTTGTCGGTTGCGAATGGAACGCGATCCCGGAGCTAACCCGCCTCCCGGACCGCTACCCATTACAGCTTGGTGGCCTTTTCCACGGCCTCGTCAATCGAGCCGACCATGTAAAACGCCTGCTCGGGCAAGCTATCGTACTCGCCGGCGACGATGCCCTTGAAGGCTGCGATGGTGTCCTTGAGCGCGACGTACTTGCCGGGCGAACCGGTGAACACTTCGGCCACGAAGAACGGTTGCGACAGGAAACGCTGAATCTTGCGAGCCCGCGCCACCACCAGCTTGTCTTCGTCGGACAGTTCATCCATGCCCAGAATGGCGATGATGTCCTTCAGTTCCTTGTAGCGCTGCAGCGTGCCTTGCACCGCGCGGGCGGTATCGTAATGATCCTGGCCCACGACCAGCGGATCCAACTGCCGGGAGGTGGAATCCAGCGGATCCACTGCCGGGTAGATGCCCAGTTCGGAGATCTGGCGGGACAGCACCACCGTGGCGTCCAGGTGGGCGAAGGTGGTGGCCGGCGACGGGTCGGTCAGATCGTCGGCAGGCACGTACACCGCCTGAATGGAGGTGATGGATCCCGTCTTGGTCGAGGCGATGCGCTCCTGCAGCACGCCCATTTCCTCGGCCAGGGTCGGCTGATAGCCCACCGCCGAGGGCATACGACCCAGCAGCGCCGAACACTCGGTGCCGGCCAGAGTGTAGCGATAGATATTGTCCACGAACAGCAGCACGTCGCGGCCTTCGTCGCGGAAGTTCTCGGCGATGCTCAGACCGGTCAGGGCCACGCGCAGCCGGTTGCCCGGCGGCTCATTCATCTGGCCATAAACCAGGGCCACCTTGTCCAGCACGTTCGAGTCCTTCATCTCATGATAGAAGTCGTTGCCCTCGCGGGT
>JAGTSD010000040.1 GCA_018262135.1 Pseudomonadota bacterium
ACGTTCTGGCTGGATTTCTGGCGGGTTTCCTTGAGTTTGACCAGATTGGATTCAAGCTGTCGGGTGTACTGATCCTGTGATCCCCGTTTTTGCCGGCTGTCGCCATAGACCTCGTTGGCGTCGGCCAGTTGCTTTTCAGCCAGCGAATTGACCTTCTTGGCCTTGGCCAGTTGCTTTTCCACCCGACTCTTCTGCTGGACGAGGGCGTCGCGGGAGGCCTTGCCAGACCGGTATTCTCGCGCCAGCCGCCGCGATTCGCGGTCCAGCCGGTCGATTTCCGCGTAGAGCTGGCGATTCTCGGCGTCGGCTTCGCGGATGAATTCCTCGTTGCGCTCAATTTCGGCGACCAGAAAATCTTCCTCGCTGGCGTACTGGGCCTTGCGCTCGGCGATGGAACTGCCGACGGCGGCGCCGATCAGTCCCCCAGCCGCCGCGCCGATCAGCGTGCTGCGGGTGTTGCCACCGATGGCTTGGCCCGCCACCGCCCCGAGGAGTGCGCCGAATCCCGCGCCTTGGGCGACGGTCGTTTGCTGGTCGTTCATGCCGGCGCAACCGGACAGCAGCGAGCCGACCAGGCTGGCGATGAGAAGCTGTTTGCTGGAGTGGTGGATGATCATCGAGTGTTTCCCTGCCATGAATGTTGAGTGGATGCGCCTGAGATTTTGGAAGGCGCTCGACGGTAAATCAATGCGCCGGCGAGCTTTATGTTCCCGACATGGCGGGCGATGCGGTGAGGAGTTCGTTTGGAGCGGTTCCGGTACAATGATACCAGCGGCAGCCCGGCGGCAGGCGTCGGTTAAGGCGCCATTCAGCCGGTAGCGGGCAAATCCATCATTTGTTCCCAACGATCCAATCTCTTCTTCAGACCCCCGCAACTATGAGTGACTTCGTGCGTGCAATTCGTTTTCTGAGTAGGCGCTCTGGCCTTTGGTTAGGTATCGCCCTGCTCGGGTTGATCCCATGGCTCGATGCTGGAGCGGTACCCGTGGAACCCCGGACTGCCCTGGTGATCGGCAACGGCGCTTATGGCGACGCCCCATTGCGCAATCCTGTCAACGATGCCCGCGACATGGCGGCGAAACTGCGCGAGCTGGGCTTTCAGGTCATCGAACGCCTCGACGCCGATCGCCAGACCATGCGCCAGGCGCTACGCGAGTTCGAGCAGCAACTGCGCCAGCAACGCGGCGTCGGGCTGTTCTACTACGCTGGCCACGGGGTCCAGCTCAAGGGCCAGAATTACCTGATTCCCATCGGCGTAGACATTCGCCAGGAATTTGAAATCCCGGACGAGGGCGTGGACGCTGACGCCGTGCTGCGGGCGATGGAATCCGCCGGCAATGGTCTCAATATCGTGATTCTCGACGCCTGCCGCAACAACCCCTTCGCCCGCAGTCTCGGCAGTCGGGGACTGGCGCGGATGGATGGTCCGGTCGGTACCTTCATCGCCTACGCCACCGCGCCGGGTTCGATCTCGAAGGACGGCACGGGCCGCAACAGCCCCTACACCCAGAACCTGCTGGCGGCCATGAGTACCCCTGGCCTGAGCCTGGAGCAGGTGTTCAAACAGGTGCTGGTGGGGGTGGAGCGGGAAACCGGCGGTAGTCAGGTGCCCTGGGTGGCGTCCTCGCTGCGCGGCGAGTTTTACTTTCTCCCCCCGGCCCCAGCCGCTGCGCCGGCAGGGCCGCTGGCCGGACCAGTCCCAGCAACACCGCCCGCTGCTCCCTCCGTTTCACCCGCTCGTCCGTCCGCAGGGGAGCCGCCTCCCACCAATGCCCGGGAACCGGCCGAGTCGCTGGAGCCGGATATGGTAGCGACAGGAGATGCCGGCTTCTCGATCGGTCGCCGCGAGATCAGCCTTGAAGCTTATCGCCGCTTCGCCGAGGCCAACGGTCGCGTGGCGCCGGAGCCGGAACCAGGCGCGGGGCACGACAGTCCGGCGCGGGTGACTTGGCGGGAGGCGGTGGACTACGCGGCCTGGCTCGCCCGCCAGACCGGCCGCGCCTACCGGTTGCCGACCGAGGCGGAATGGGAATACGCTGCCCGGGCCGGACTCGGTACTTACGATCCTGATGGCCAGAACCGGGAATGGACCTGCTCCGAATATCGCGCGGAGTACGAGGGCCAGGAACAGCGCTGCGCGACGCGCCTGCCGGAAGCCGCGGCGATTCGCAGCGGCAACGGGCGGGCGGGAGCCGACCCGCTCAGCGAAGACCTGAGTTTCCGGCTGGCACGGGAACCCTGATGAAATCCCGCTCGTGGACGATGGACAGCCAAAATCGCCTGCGAGCAGGATTCCCGTGATCAACCGGTTGGTTTTTACATGGTCGTGGTTTCTGACGACCGAAGGCGGTCGTCGAGCCGCCGCTGATGGATTCATGTCACAAACACTGTAAATTGACGTAGAATTTCCACAACATTCAGCAGTCCTCCCCAAGGGTTCCAACCCTTTTCCAGTTTTGCGGAGTCTCCCATGCCCGACTATCGTTCTCGCACCACCACCCACGGCCGCAACATGGCAGGCGCCCGCGCGCTTTGGCGGGCTACCGGCGTCAAGGACGGCGACTTTGGCAAGCCGATCATCGCCGTCGCCAACTCCTTCACCCAGTTCGTGCCCGGCCACGTCCATCTCAAGGACCTGGGGCAACTGGTCGCGCGCGAGATCGAAGCGGCCGGTGGCATCGCCAAGGAGTTCAACACGATCGCCATTGATGACGGCATCGCCATGGGCCACGGCGGGATGCTATACTCGCTGCCCTCGCGCGAGCTGATCGCCGATTCGGTCGAGTACATGGTCAATGCCCATTGCGCCGACGCGCTGGTGTGCATCTCCAACTGCGACAAGATCACCCCCGGCATGTTGATGGCGGCGCTGCGCCTCAACATTCCGGCTATTTTCGTTTCCGGTGGGCCGATGGAGGCGGGCAAAACCCGGTTGGCTGGCCAGGACGTCAAACTGGACCTGGTGGACGCCATGGTCACCGCCGCCGACGACAAGGTCAGCGACGCGGACGTGACCCAGATCGAGCGCTCGGCCTGCCCGACCTGTGGCTCCTGTTCCGGCATGTTCACCGCCAACTCCATGAATTGCCTGACCGAAGCACTGGGCCTGAGCCTGCCCGGCAACGGCTCGCTGCTGGCTACCCACGCCGACCGCCGCGAGCTGTTTCTGCAAGCCGGCCGGCGCATAGTCGAACTGACCCGGCGCTATTACGAGCAGGGCGATGTCTCAGTGTTGCCGCGCGGCATCGCCACCTTCGCAGCCTTCGAGAACGCCATGAGCCTTGACATCGCCATGGGCGGCTCCACCAACACCGTGTTGCACCTGCTGGCGGCGGCCCAGGAAGGCGGGGTGAATTTCACCATGCGCGACATTGACCGGCTGTCGCGGCAGACGCCGAACCTGTGCAAGGTCGCGCCCTCTACCCAGAAATATCATCTGGAGGACGTACACCGGGCTGGCGGGGTGATCGCTATCCTCGGCGAACTGGACCGGGCCGGTCTGTTGCATCGCGACGCGCGCACCGTCCACAGCGAGACGCTGGCCGAAGCATTGGACCGCTGGGACATCGCCTGCCCGACTTCCGGGGACGAAGCCCGGATTCGCTATTCCGCTGGACCGGCGGGCATTCCCTCGCAGGAAGCATTCAGCCAGGATACCCGCTGGCCCAGCCTGGACCTGGACCGCGAAAGCGGTTGTATCCGCGACCGGGCGCACGCCTACTCCCAGGATGGCGGCCTGGCGGTGCTGTACGGCAACCTGGCCGAGGAAGGGTGCATCGTCAAGACCGCTGGCGTGGATGAGAGCAATCTGGTGTTCCAGGGACCGGCGCGGGTGGTGGAAAGTCAGGAAGATGCGGTGGCGGCCATTCTCGGCGGGCGAATCCAGCCCGGCGATGTGGTGTTGATCCGCTACGAGGGACCGCGCGGTGGGCCGGGCATGCAGGAAATGCTCTATCCGACCAGTTATCTGAAATCCAGGGGGCTGGGCAAGGTCTGCGCCCTGATCACCGACGGCCGCTTTTCCGGCGGCACCTCCGGGCTGTCCATCGGCCACGTTTCGCCGGAAGCAGCGGAGGGCGGCGCCATCGCGCTGGTCGAGGAAGGCGACCGGATCGAAATTGATATTCCCAACCGCGGTATCCATCTGGCCGTAAGCGACGCCGAGTTGCAACGGCGGCGGGCAGCGATGCAGGGGCGCGGCGCGCTGGCCTGGAAGCCGGCCAGCCGCCAGCGACTGGTATCGCCCGCGCTGCGCGCCTACGCCGCCATGACGACCAGCGCTTCCCACGGTGCGGTGCGGGATGTCAGCCAGGTGGAGCGGTGATCGAGCGCCTGGATGCAACCATCGGCTGCAATGTTGCCAGAACAGGGGAATAAGCCATGAGCCAGGCCGACGGCGGAGACAGCCAGCGCCTTAGATTGGTCAATCACCTCAAGCTGATCGAGGATTTGTGGCAGAAGCTGTACTACGTCAAATGGAATCCCAAATCGTTCGCGATGCTGGCCCGGCTGGCCAGGGACCTGGTGCAGAACACGCCGGAACGCGGCGACGAACGCCTGCGCAACCTGGTGACCAAGCTGGAGGAGCACGTTAAGAGCTGCGCGGCCAGCGGCGGTATGCCCAGCGAACCTGATCGGCAACGGCTGACGGCGCTGATCGACGCCCTGCGCGCTGTTCTGACGACGAGCGACAGCCTCGCGGCGAGCGACGAACCCCGAACTCGACCTTTGTTGTCGCCACTACCGGAAGTCTTCCTGATTGCCCCGGGCGAAAAGCCGCCGCTGGTAGCGAAACTCGAGGATTCCGGCTATCGGATTCGGCACATTGCTGACCTGGTCGAGGCCGAGCAACGCCTGCGGGAACGGATGCCCGGCGCCATTATCATTGATACGGATTTTCCCGGCGGCCCGGAACCGGCCATGACCCTGATCGCCAACCTGCGCGCCGAAACCGGCCTGCGGGCGCCGGTGCTGTTCCTGGCCGAGCGCAACGACATGACCGCACGGCTGGAAGCGGTGCGGGCGGGCGGCATGGCCTACTTCAGCAAGCCGTTTGAGAATGACGAACTGGTGGGCGTACTGCGGGAGTTGTTGCTGCCCCAGACCTCGCAGGGCTATTTTCGAATATTGATCGTCAACGACCAGCCGACCGAGGCATGGGAGATGGCAGGCGCCCTGGAGGAACAGGGCATCACTCCACGGGTGGTGATCCAGCCGCTGCAAGTCTTGCAGGATATTTATCGCTTTCGACCAGATTTGTTGCTGATCGATCTGGACATCAAGGAAATCAGCGGATCGGAACTGGCCCAGGTGATCGTCCAGCATCGGGATTGCGACAACCTGCCGATGATTCTGTTGTGCTTCCCAGCCGATGTTCCGCATTATCTGATGAATTTGGACGTGCCGGGCGCCAGCCTGCTGACCAAGCCGGTGCCGATCAGCTACCTGTGCTGGGAAGTCAAACAGCGGTTGCGCCGGGCCCACGCCATGCGCATCAAGCTCGGTTCGCTGACGGACAACGACCCCGTTAGCCGTTTGTTCAACAGGCGACGCTACCTGATACTGCTCGAACGGGCACTCGAGACCCTGGGTCTAACCACGCAGTCGCTGGCGGTGGTCTTCATCACGTTGGATAACCTGCGTTCCATCCGTGACTCGGCGGGTGTGGCGACCGCCGACGAGGTCGTGGGCCAGGCGGCCAAACGGCTGCGCCAGGTGCTGAATCCGGATCAGCCAGCGGCACGGTTCAGCGACGCCATTCTCGCGGTGCTGGTTCCCAATCTGCTGGAAGAGCCGTTGCTGGCGTTGGTCCGGCGCATCCGCGACACGCTGGAAACCGGATTCTACAAGGTTGGCGAGCAAGCCCTGCTGTTGCGAACCAGCGTCGGCATAGCGCTGGCAACTGACCATAGCCAGGATCATCTGATGCTGATCCAGCGGGCCGATTCAGCCTGTGGCCTGGCCCGGGAGTCGAAGGGAGAACGTATCGTTCTGCAAAAGAGTGAATTGGTGGGCAAGAGTAACCAGGAAGCCTCGTCGCGGGCACGGGTGCTGGATCAGGTGCGCGAGATTATCGAGCACGAACGGCTCTGGCTGGTGTTCCAGCCCATCGCCACCATGCGGGGCGACAACAACGAACGCTATGAGCCGCTGTTGCGGTTGCGTGGCAGCGATGGTCAGGAACTGGTGCCAGGCAGCGTGTTCGGCGTTGTTTACAACCATGAATTGGGACGGATGCTGGACCGCTGGGTGATCGAACGCATGCTCGACCTGCTGCGGCAGCGCCAGACAATGACCACGGCATTCATCAAGATTCTGCCGGTGACGTTGCAGGATCGGACGCTGAGCGGCTGGCTGCGCGAGCGGCTGGAACAGACCGGAGTGGAAGCGCAGCGCCTCGTATTCGAGGTGGCGGAAGCCACTGCCGAGCGCAGTTTGCGCGACATGTTCGGTTTCCTGGGTGGCATCAAGATGCTGGGCTGCGGATTCTGTCTGGATCGTTTCGGCCGGGGTGCGGATTCGCTGTCGCTGCTCAAGAATCTGGGCGCTGATTATGTGAAGCTGGACATGCACTTTGTTGATGGCATCGCCAGGGATTCCAAAAAACAGGCCCAACTGAGGGAACTGGTGTCGAGTCTGGAAATGCTGGGTGTGATTCCCATCGTCGGCGGGGTGGAGGACGTCAAGACCATGCCGATCCTGTGGTCGCTGGGCGTGGATCTGATCCAGGGGTTTTTCCTGCAGCACCCCAGTCGCGAGATGAGCTACGACTTCACCGGCGCGGCGCTCTGAGCGGCGCCGGCCGTTAACCGTCGTCGCTGTTTAGCAGGGCGGCGTAGCCGTCACGGTAGCTGGGATAGCGGAACTGGAAGCCGCTGGCGCGCAGCCGGGCGTTGCGGCAACGCTTGCTGGCCCGCATCCGCAACGCGGGATCGCCGGCCGCCGCGCCCGGTTTCAGGGGCAGATTCGCAGCCAGCGGGGGTTCCGGCGCGTCGAGTTGGGCTGCCAGCCAGCTTAGTATCTCGCCCAGCGGCGCCGGGTCGTCGTCCACGGCCAGATACAGCGGCGCCGGTTCCGGCAGAAATAGCAGATGTTCCAATACCCGGGCGCAGTCGTCACGGTGGATGCGGTTGGTGTAGAGCGGTGGACCGGCAGGGCGGGTAGCGGTTCCCGCGCGAACGCTGGCGATCAGCCGGGTGCGGCCGGGGCCGTAGATGCCGCCAAAACGGACGACTACCGCCGGCCAGCCGCTGTCCCATACCCACTGCTCGCCGGCGCGAATGCAGCGCCCGCTGAAGCCCTCCGCCTCGGCCGGCGAATCCTCGTCCACCCACTCGCCCTGATGCTGAGCGTAGACCGAGGTGCTGGAGGTGAACAGCAGCCGGTGGGGCTGCTGGCCCGCCCGGCGCAGGGCATCGAGCAGGTTCCGAACACCGGCGACATAGGCGGCCTGATAAGCGGCTTCGCTGAAGCTGGCGGCGGCGGCGCTGTAGACGACGCCATCCAGCGCCGGCGGCAGAACGGTGAGGGTTGCCGGATCGGTCAGATCAGCCGCCAGCGGTTGAATGCCGGGCGGCAAATCGGCGGGATGGCGTTTCAGGCCCCAGACCTCATGCCCGGCCGCGCTCAAGCTCTGGCCCAGGGTTGCGCCGACATCGCCGCAGCCGGCGATCAGAATACGCGCCATGGCAAAATCCTCGTGAAGCGAAAATCAGATGAGTCCGAATGAATTTGGCCAGCGCGTGGTGGACTGGTTCGACGCGCACGGCCGCAAGCGCCTGCCCTGGAAGGAGAACCCCACGCCGTACCGGGTTTGGGTGTCAGAGATCATGCTGCAGCAGACCCAGGTGGCGACGGTGATTCCCTATTATGAGCGGTTTGTGGCGCGATTTCCCGACCTGGTGGCGCTGGCCGATGCCGATCTGGACGAAGTACTGGGACTTTGGGCCGGCTTGGGGTACTACGCCCGCGCCCGGCATTTGCACCAGGCGGCGCGGATCGCGCGCGACCGGCATGGCGGGAAGCTGCCGCTGGATAGTGCCCTGCTCCAGGCCTTGCCGGGTATTGGCCGCTCGACGGCGGGAGCGATTCTGGCCCTGGCGGCCGGGCAGCGGCAGCCGATTCTGGACGGCAACGTCAAGCGGTTACTGGCCCGGTTCGCGGCAGTCGAGGGTTGGCCGGGCCAGCCGCGGGTGCTGGCGGCGTTATGGGCGCTGGCGGAACGCTACACGCCGGCCGAGCGTATCGCCGATTATACCCAGGCGATGATGGATCTTGGCGCGATGGTTTGCACGCCGCGCCGGCCCCGTTGTGGGGGTTGTCCCCTGGCGGATGGTTGCGCGGCTCATGGCCAAGGGCGGGAAGCAGACTATCCCGCGCCGAAGCCGAAGCGGGACTTGCCGGTGCGGACCACGCGGATGCTGCTGCTGCGCGGAGCGGAGGGGGAGGTACTGCTGGAACGCCGGCCGCCGGTCGGCATCTGGGGTGGGCTGTGGAGTTTTCCCGAATGCCCGTTGGAGGCGGATATCGCTGACTGGTGCCGGGAGCGGTTGGGACTGGAGGTGACGGTCGGGATACCATGGAACGTGTTGCAACATGGCTTTAGCCACTTCCGCCTCGATATTACCCCGGTACCAGTGGCAGTGTCCGGGTGGAGCGGGTCGGTGATGGAAGGGGAGCGGTTTGTCTGGTATAACACCCGCTGTCCCGATGATCGCGGGGTGGCCGCGCCGGTGCGGCGACTGCTGGTGGCACTGGCCAGCGAACGTTAGAACCAATGGGAATCAGCGAATGGCTCGAATGGTGAAATGCGTCAAGCTCGGCGTCGAGGCCGAGGGATTGGATCGGCCGCCTTATCCCGGCGAGCTGGGCAAGCGGATTTTTGAGAGCGTCTCCAAACCGGCCTGGCAACAGTGGCTAAGGCAGCAGACCATGCTGATCAATGAGTACCGGCTGACGCCGTTCGAGCCCAAGGCGCGGCAGTTCCTGGAAGAGCAGATGACGCAATTCTTTTTCGGGGAAGGTTCGGTGTTGCCGGAAGGCTACGTGCCGCCAAAACCGTGAGCTGGCTTGACGGCCATCGTGCAAGCTGCTTAAATGCGCCCCTCTTTCGCGCGGCGCGCGATTTGGCCAGGTAGCTCAGTTGGTAGAGCAGCGGACTGAAAATCCGCGTGTCGTTGGTTCGATTCCGACCCTGGCCACCAATAAAATCAATACCCTGCCAAACTTTTTGGCAGGGTATTTTTTATGGCTGTGCCGGAATTTGTGCGGATTACTCGCGGGCTGGCGATCCGCTCGGCATGTTCGGCCAAGTGGTTAGCGCCCAGGTGGGCGTACCGCAACACCATCTCCAAAGTCGCCCAGCCGCCCAGTTCCTGGAGCACGTTCAGGGGCGTTCCGGCCTGCACGTGCCAACTCGCCCACGTATGCCGCAGATCGTGCCAGGGCCGACCGACTCCAGCAGGTTGTGGATCATCACCGGCTTGAACACATTGAGTTCGAAGTGACCGCTAGCGCCGGCGATGCCGATGGCGACGTCGTTGCCCATGACCTGCGCCGCGACCATCGTCAGTGCCTCCGCCTGGGTCGGATTCACCTTGCCCGGCATGATGGAACTGCCTGGCTCGTTGGCTGGCAGGGCGATCTCGCCGATGCCGCAGCGCGGGCCGCTGCCGAGCAGGCGGATGTCGTTGGCGATCTTCATGCA
>JAGTSD010000272.1 GCA_018262135.1 Pseudomonadota bacterium
CATGCAATCGAACCAAAGTTTGTCGAACTCGGCGATAAACCGTTGGCGCAAAACTACAAAGGATGGATCGCTAATATAGGAATGATTCGAGATGTAGCACACCACCCCGCGCCCGGTCTTGACGATCCGCCGCTCGGCAACGCGGAAGAAGCGCACGTAGAAATCGTCCAGATTGAACTTTTTGATTCCCCAGCCGCCCTCCGCGACCGGTTTGTTCAGGTTCTCCTTGTAGGCCTCCACCAAGTCGCCCTCTTCTTCCGGGCTGACGCCGGCGAAAGCGTTGTAGGGCGGATTGCCCAGAATCACCAGAATGGCCTTGCGCTGCTTGATTTCGTCGGCCTGGTCGCGTTCCTCCTGAAATTCCGGGAATGGAATCGCCATCTGCCGGCCAGCCTGCGCCAGCGGTTCCCAGTTGGTGAGCGCGTTGGTCAGATAGACGCCCACCCGTTCCCGATCCTCTCGCAGCGGTACACCGAGCTGCCGCAGCAGCAGGCCCAGTTGCAGATGGGCGACCACGAAGGGCGCGGGCAGCAGCTCAAAGCCAAAAATCCGGGTCAGCGCCGCCTGTTTGAGTTGCGCGGTGGTCAGGGCCTCGCCGCCCTTCTCGTGCAAGGTTTGCTGAATCCGCCGCAATACCTCGACCAGATAGGCCCCGGTTCCACAGCAGGGATCGAGCACCAGCACCGCCGGATCGGCCAGGCCATCGGTCAGACGCAGTTCCTCGCGCAGCACGGCGTCCACCCGCGCCACCTGATAGCGGACGATTTCCGGCGGCGTGTACCAGACCCCCAGTTGCTTGCGCAGGGCCGGGTCGTAAGCCTTCAGGAACGGTTCGTAGAAATACTGGACGGCGTATTCTTCCTCGAAGCGCCTGAAAAACTCCTCCCGCACCACGCGATTGAGCGCGCGCCCGGCCCAGTCCAGCACCTCGTCGAGATGCAGCGGTTGCAGGCGTTTCGGCGTGGCGATCTGCTCGAACAGGCTGGCGATCATCGGCACGTGCAGATTCCAGGCGGCGGCCCGCCAGTCGAACGCGCCCGTTCCGCCCTGCCGCGCCCACAGCACCCAGGCGGAAAAAACGCCGTAGAACAGGGTTTGCACCAGTGTCGCGCGGAAAAAGCGTTCGCCGCTTTCACCCTCGAATTTCAGGCCCAGCGCCCGCTCCAGACCCTCGCGCAGCAGCACCAGTCCCGGCAAATCGCTGGCGTTGTCCACCCGGGCGCGGGCTTCGCGGGCGTGAGAGGCGAGAAACCAGGCCAGATCCTGGGGATCGGTCAGCGGTGCGTTGTAGCTGAGCGCGCGCGCCAGAAAATCCAGCAAACGATCGCCGAAACGCGCGGCAGCCTGGCGCGGCTGGCGCAGCAGTTCGAGAAACTCTGCTTCGCTGGCCGCCAGTTGCAACCGCTCCAACGGGGCCAGTTGGCCGGATGCATCCCGCCCGACCAGCACGAAATCGCGGTAATTGCTCGCCAGCACCATGCCGTAATGCCGGGCATAGCGCGTCACCTGCTCGCTGGCGGCGATGGTCAGAACCTCATCGCGCCAGCCCTTGACTTCCACCACGCCCCGTTCCGGTTTCTGTCCGGGCAGTAGTTCGCCTTCCAGATCGGCCTCGAACTGGCTGGCGGCGAACAAGCCGAAATCCGGACTGCCAGCCCCCGTATCGCGCAATTGCGGCACGGCCCGGACCTTGGGGTTAAGGCTGTCGCCCGCCTGATTCAACAGATGTTCCAGCGCGCCGTAGTACGAAGTTTCGGCAACGCCGCCGCCGATGTCGTAAATCTGGCGGAGGGTGGCGAGAAAAGTTTCGAGGGGATACATGAACGGTCAGACCTCCGCTGGCTTGGGATCACCCTTGGCCGCTGCCTCCCGTTCCGCCAGTTCCGCCGCCTGCTCGGCGCTGTGGTGGGACTTACGCGTCAGCAGGGTATAGGCCACCGGGACCACCGACAGAGTCAGCAATGTGCCCAGTAGCAGGCCACCGACGATCACCCAGCCGATTTGCTGGCGGCTTTCCGCTCCCGCACCGACCGCCAGCGCCAGTGGGATCGCGCCGAGAATCGTCGCCAGCGTGGTCATCAGGATCGGCCGCAGCCGCAGGGTCGCCGCCTCCAGCACCGCCGCGCGCCGGTCCAGCCCGGTCTCGCGCAACTGGTTGGCGAACTCGACGATCAGGATGCCGTTCTTGGTGATCAGCCCGACCAGCATCACCAGGCCGATCTGACTGTAGACGTTCAGCGTGCCGCCGGTCAGGAACAGCGCCAGCAGCGCCCCGGTCACCGCCAGCGGCACGGTCAGCATGATCACGAACGGCGAGATGAAACTCTCGAACTGCGCCGCCAGCACTAGATAAATGAAGATCAGCGCCAGCACGAAAGTCACGTACAGGGTCGCCCCGGATTCGCGGAATTCCCGCGATTGCCCGTCCAGCGCGGTCTGGGCGTTCGCGCCCAGCACCTCCTCGGCGGTCTGGTCCATAAACGCCAGCGCCTCGCCCAGGGTGTAGCCGGGCGCGATGTTGGCGGAGATGGCCGCCGCGCGCAGGCGGTTGAAGTGGTTCAGTTCCTTGGGCGCGACCGTTTCCCGCACTTCGATCAGGTTGGAGAGTTGCGTCAGTTGCCCGTCGCGGCCACGCACGAAGATCGCGGTCAGGTCGGTCGGCCGCTCGCGGTCCTGTTCCTTGAGCTGCACCATCACGTCGTACTGCTGGCCCTCCTGCTTGAAGCGGGTGACCTGCCGCCCGCCCAGCAGCGTCTCCAGCGTCCGGCCGATTTCGTCCACGTCGGCGCCGACGGCGGCGATCTTGTCCCGTTTGAGCACGACTGACAGTTGCGGCTTGTTCAGGCGCAGGTCGGTATCCACATTGGCCATGCCCGGATACTGCCGCGCCCTGGCCAGGACCTGATCCACCAGTTTCTGCAATTCCGCGTAGCTGTTGGCCTGGATCACGAACTGCACCGCCGGATTGCGGAAGCTCTGGCCCAGCGACGGCGGATTGATCGGAAACGCCAGCACCCCCGGCAGCCCGCCGAACATCTTCGGGGCCAGTTCCTTGGCAATGTCCTGCTGCTTGCGCTGGCGCTCCTCCCAGGGCTTGAGCCGCAGGAACGTGATGGCGCTGGTCACCGGATTGGGCTTTTCCAGCCCCGGCGCGACGAAGGTGAAGTACGAGGCCATTTCGGGAATGGTCTGGTAAATCTGTTCCAGTTGCCGGGCATAGCCGTCGGTGTAGGCCAGGGTCGCCCCCTCCGGCGCGACGATGATGCCCATGAGGTTGCCGCGATCCTCCAGCGGCGCCAGTTCCGACTTGAGGTGCAGGAACAGCCAGGCCGCGCCGCCGCCAGTGGCCAGAAACACCGCTACCACCAGCCAGCGCCAGTTCAATGCCCACACCAGCGCCGCGCGATAGCCGCGATTCATCGCCTCGAAAAATCGCTCGCTGACATTGAAGAGCCAATTGTGCCGGGCCTCGTGATGCAGCAGTTTCGAGCACATCATCGGGGTCAGGGTCAGGGCCACGAAACCGGACACCAGCACCGCCGCCGCCACGGTGAAGGCGAATTCGGTGAACAGCCGGCCGGTGTTGCCGGTCATGAACGCCAGCGGGGTGAACACCGCCGCC
>JAGTSD010000273.1 GCA_018262135.1 Pseudomonadota bacterium
GGTCGCGCCGATTTGTTTCAGACGGGCTTCGGTGATGTTCAAATTTTCCATGCCCCAGCGCACCTGTTCGCCGGTTACCGGCGGTAGTGCTCCAGATATGGATATATAGCCAATCAAACTCCGCATAATCAACGGGCTGTGGATTTTTATATCCACATTGAGAACACCACCGTAAAAAAGTACGACGTCATACGGGTTTTCAGGTTCACACTGGCGACGGCTTATGTGGCCCAAGCCCTCGGCAGCTCGATGGAAAACACCGCGCCGCGGCCGGGCGCGGATCGCAACCCCATGCGGCCGCCATGCTGCTGGACGATCTCTTTGCAAATCGCCAGGCCTAGGAGTTTGTCGGATTTGTCATTGGCTGGTTAGAGGAGTCGGTCACCCGGTTGGCGCTTCCGACGGCTCCACCGTCCGACATAGTGCTCGTAAGGGTTCCCACGCTCCCAGGTGTCAGACTCTGGATTGTTGTCCATGGTCCATCCTTTCTCCGCATCATTCGATGCCCAACCTCCAGTCAGGGGCCATCACTGCGAAGCCGTTGTCGTCTCCCGCAACGCCCCGTTAGCCCGGTGACCGGTGCTCGGTATGAATCTGATGTTGAGGAATAGGCATTCATCAATACGGTCAGCTTCATTGCTGAATTCATCACCCTCCAGATTCTATCCGGATGCGAGAAAAATACCGCGGCAGTCGTTTGGATAACAGATGATCGATGGGTCTTGCTTTCGGCTGGAACATAAAAGGACGCCTAGGATAAATCCGATCGTTGACCCAGTGCGTGGACCAGTCGGTTGTCGTGGAGAGGCATTGCCGCGAAAAGTCGGTCAGGCCAAAGCGCTGCTCCTGCTCCAGACAACCCGATACAAAAATATCCACATACGATTGCACGATGGGATACCGCGAATTCGGTGGCGCGACCCGGTCCGGCTTGGTGACATAGATCCAAATCTGTCCGGTTGGCGCCTGGAACGCTTCCCTTTCAAGCGGCTTGATCGCCAACACGTCAACACGCTTGCGGCAGTATGAAATTTCGCGCTGGTCCGTTGCCAGGAGTTCCAGCGGATCAACCTGATAGATGACCGCGTTGAGATCGCTTTCCTGTTCCGGCAAGACGCCTAAATAGGTCGTGCTAAAGCCCACGGCTTCCGCTCTCGCGAACCAGCCGCGCCGGTAGCCCTTAACCTCGATGGGATGGGCAGGGCCCGCCTGCGGCGAAGTGCGCTTGCGAGAGTCATCCTCCATCAGGCTGCCATAGCCGATGATGTACTGCGATTGACTGGAATCCGGAGGAACGTTGCATTCACTGCTGCCGTCGCCGAGTGCTCGACCCGCCACGCGGGGCGCAGCGGTTTCCTCCAGATTCGGCTGGGGCGCCGAGAACTGCTTCGCGGTAGAGCAGGCAACTAATCCGCTCGCGAGGGCAAGCATTGCAAGGTGTCGCTGGCGTCTGTTCGTCATGGAAAGCGTTCACTGGTTCTGCGGCAAGAAGGAAGACGGCGCTCAAATCCGCCTTGCGGGTCGCCTCCGACCCATGACGGCTCTTGCGAGAGGAGCGCCGGTTACCCGGCCGCCTCCCGCACGGACCCGGACGTGCGGTTTTCCCGCATCCTGGCCCCTTGGGTCCGATGTGGCGTCCCTGTTCTTCCGCGAGCGGCGTAGGCACGACTCACGGTCTTTGGTTGGGAACTGAATACCTCAGCTCTGCAAAGCCTGGCCCAATGGCCCTTGCGGATAGGAGGCGTAGCGGCGGAAATACGATCTGACGTGGAAGTAGTGGCCGGCCTTGGCCGAGGGTTACGGAGCCCACTTGAACGATAAGCTCGTCCAGTAGATTGGCGTCATAGAACTGGCCCACCAACTCGCCGCCACCAGCAAGCCAGATATTCTTTCCGTTTGCAGCATCGCACATTTCTCGATGGACAGGCCGAACATCACCCTCGACGAAGTGGAGATCGGCGCCTCGGACAGGAGGAAGCACGCGAGTCGAGAACACCCATGTCGGTTGGGTGTAGGGCCACGGCGATTCCCTTGTTGATTCTGGCGTTACGACGTGGCGCAGCATCCACTCGTAGGTGGAAGACCCCATGGCAAGGGCACCTACTTCTCGAATGAAGTCTGGGTAGCCGGTGTCGTTCACCTCTCCGAGTTGAAAAAGCCATTCCAGCGAATGATTGACCGTGGCGATAAAGCCGTCAAGGCTGGACGCGGTGTAGTACTGTGTTTTCATGGGCGCACATGGAGTACCGGGAATTGGTGACGCCGAACAGGGCGGCATCCAGCACGCGCCGGCAGGCCGCTGCAGATAATCGGGCCAGGGCGACGGCGCGACGCTGGATACGATACCGTCTTGGGTCAGGCGTTCCCCCGCCCCGTCCCCGTCAGCCTGGTCGAGGGATTAGCCCGCTCACTTGAGTTTTGTGCGGCTCAGGCGCTTCGCGTTCGCCACCGCGCGCCGATGCACCGGCGCCAGGCCCGCTTGGACGATAGCCGCGACCGCGCGGCCGACCTGACGGGTAGCGGACTGGGCGGATGCCCGGGCGCGGGCCGGCGACCCGAACGCACCCAGGAAGGAACGGGCCAGGGTTGGGTTCGCCTCGAGCGTCTGCCGGGCCATGGCGTTCCAGGACTCCGCAAACGCCGCCGCCTTTTCGGCGCCCATGCGCCGAAACTCCTTGCGATCGCGCGCCGACGGCGCCGGGCCGGCGAGCGCCAGCCGGGTGAGGCGATGCACGATAACCTGGGGAACTGCGACCGCCAGTTCAGCGGCTTGCCGGGCGATGGACGGGGTTTTTCGGGGGCGGCGCGTGGCCATGAGGGGGGCTCCTGCCAGGCCATGACGTTGCCGGACGCAGGGCCTGACGCATGAGGGCGAGGTTTCCGCATCACTCTTCGACGGTGAAGGGGTACGACAACGATTCCTTCATTTTGGGGCCACAAGGCTGTGGCTCTCATGCAAGTTCAGAAAAACGTTCGTTTTGTTAAACCACGGTCAGTTTGCTAGTTTTCGTGTCATTTTTCAAAGTTGATGTCAGTGAATCGCCAAAGTAGATGTCAGCGGAGTCTTTTAGAACCGACCCCGCTATTCTCCGGGGCTGGCGCACGGGTCTGGAGGGCGCGATACAACGTTGCGTGGTGACAGCGCAGGATGCGGGCGGCCTCGCGCACCGAGGTGCCTTCGGCGAGGAGGCGCTGCCCGAGCGCGACCTGCTCGGCGCTCAACACCGGCGGACGGCCGAAGCGCACGCCCTTTTCTTGCGCGGCGCGCCGGCCGGTGTGGGTGCGTTCGGCGATGAGCGCGCGCTCGAACTCGGCGATCCCGGCGAACACGGTCAAGACCATCTTACCGGCGGGCGAGGTCGTGTCGGCCCACGGCTCGGCCAGCGACCGCAAGCCGGCGCCGGCGCGGTTGAGGCTCTCCGCGAGGTCGAGCAGATCGCGTGTCGAGCGGGCCAGGCGATCCAGGCGAGTGGCCATGACGACATCTCCCTCGCGGAGAGGGTCGAGCAACCGCGCCAGTTCGGGGCGGTCGCGGCGGGCGCCGGAGATTTTCTCTTCGTACAGGCGATGACAGCCGGCGGCGCGCAGGGCGGCGCGTT
>JAGTSD010000274.1 GCA_018262135.1 Pseudomonadota bacterium
TTTGATAGAACACCTCGCCGTAGCCGGATAGCGCGTCCACCGCTTCCTGGATGCGGGCGCCGGCGGAGTCCTTGAACGCTACCACCGGCACGCCGATCTTCAGGGCCATCTGCATGGACTGCACGATCTTCTTGGCGTGCATTTTGCCGAGGGTGCCGCCCATCACGGTGAAGTCCTGGCTGAACGCTGCGACGGGCCGGCCGTCCACGAAACCGGTGCCGACGACGACGCCGTCCGAGGGCAGTTCCTTGTCAGCGAGGCCGAAATGCTTGCCGGCGTGCTTGGCGTGGGTGGCGATTTCCTGGAAGGTGTCAGGCTGGAACAGCGCCAGCAGCCGTTCGCGGGCGCTGAGCAGACCCTTGGCGTGGCGTTCCTGAATTTTGTCCTCGCCGCCGCCCGCCAGAACCTTGGCGCGGCGTTCCCGCAGAATGTCAAGTTGTTTCTCGGAGAGCATGATTCCTACCTCGTCATGGTTAGGTCAATAGCAAAAACGAACGGTCAACAATTCCCTCGACCCGCGTCCGGGCCACGCGGGGCTGATCGTTTCGGGTTTTAGGTACGGGGGAAAACTCGGGCGGCGTGGTGGGCGGTTGACGGGGGCTGATTCCCGCCTATCCCGCGATGACCAGTTCCAGCAACTCTGGTTAAGGGTAGCTGAAATCCGGGCAAACGCGATAGACGACAATTTTTCTTGCGAAATATCACGGACTGAACCGCGAGCCGTGTTCCACGGCAGGCAAACTTCCCGGCTCGCGGCCCTGGATCAGGGCTGGAGAGTAGTCAGATCCGCTTCGCGAGCAGGTTCCGCTGCACTGGCCAAAAGAGGCGAAGATGTCGCGGGTTCATCTTCCGGGGCGAACCGGATCAGATCACAGCGACGGTGAGAACGCTTCAATACTTCCTGGCGGAGGAAGCGGCGGGTGCGCTGGGCGGGCAAAGCGGCGCGATGTCTCATGTCCGCAGCGCCTCCGCCGCTTCCCGCAACGTCTGGCTGTTGATGGCGGCATGGTAGTGGACGCTGTAGTCCGAGCCGCGCAGCGCCTTCTTGATCATGCTTTCCAGGTTGGGGCGCTTGTCTTCGGGCGCGGGGCCGCTGCCCAGGCCGCCGCCAAATTCGACGATGGTCGTGATGCCGTCGTGGAAAGCGGTTTCGAGATTGCCGATCCAGTTGACGGGATGGAACAACTGGAAAAACAGCCGGGTTTTGATGGCCGCCGGATCAGGATCGTGGTGGGTGCCGGTGTAGTTGGACAGGACGCTGAGGGTTGGGACGGTCATCGCAGCGGCGTCCAGCACCGGCCGGTAATGCTGGGCGGCGGCGATCATATAGAAGGTGTGGAACGCGCCTTCGGTCTTGAGCCGGGTAGGCCGCTTACGGGGGAATTGCGCGTGGGCATCCTCGGTCAGCCGGTCGAGGTCCTCGCCACGGCCGCCGACCACGGTCTGGTCGGGCAGGTTGCAGGCAGCGATGGCGCAGTAGTGCTTTTCCGCCAGCGGACGGACGGTGTCGAGGTGCAGCGGAAAGGCCAGCATTTCGCCGTCACCGTAAGTCCCCATGCACTCGCCGCGCTTTTGCACCAGTCGCAGCGCGGTTTCAAAGCTCAGCGCCCCGGCGGCGACCAGGGCGCAGTATTCGCCGAGGCTGTGGCCGGCGGCCAGGACCGGTTGCACCCGGTGGTCGGTCAGTTCGCGGAAGATTTCCAGACAGACCAGCGAGTGGGCCAGCAGGGCGGGCTGGGTGTGGCGGGTCAGTTTCAGTTCTTCTTCCGGCCCTTCCAGGCAGAGCTTGAGCAGGTCATAGCCAACGATGTCGTTGGCCTGTTCGTAGCGGCGCTGGGCGGTGGGAAAATCCCGGATGAGGTCACTGCCCATCCCGACGTACTGGGAGCCTTGTCCCGGAAACACAAACATGATCTGCTGGTCCTGGCTTGACACGGCCGGCGACCTCCTGTTAGGGGTGATGAAATAGGCGCGCAAAGATACGGCCAAGTGGGCTGATAAGGCAAGGTGGACTGTTAAAGGGGTCAGGTCTTGTCTTTTGCCATGCCCAGTGATAGCTTCTCCTCATGGCGAGACCCTTACGCATTGAATTTGCTGGCGCGTTGTATCACGTGACTTCCCGGGGAGATGGACGGGAGGCGATTTTCCTGGACGATGACGACAGGAACCGGTTTTTAGAGGGATTAGCGGAGGTGGTCCGGCATTGCAACTGGGCGATCCATGCCTACTGTCTGATGGGCAACCACTATCATCTGCTGGTTGAAACCCCTGAGGGCAATCTCGCCAAGGGGATGCGTCAACTGAACGGAGTCTACACCCAGCGCTTCAACCGCAGGCACGGTCGGGTAGGGCATGTCTTCCAGGGCCGATACAAAGCGATACTCGTGCAAAAGGACGCCTACCTGCTGGAACTGTCGCGCTATATCGTGCTCAATCCGGTCAGAGCCGGGATGGCGCGTAACCCGGCGGAATGGCCTTGGAGCAGTTACCGCGCCACGGCGGGCCTGTGTGATGCCCCAGTCTGGCTTTGTACCGATGGATGGCTGTCCGTTTTTTCCGACCAGCGCCGCGCCGCCGTGGCGGGGTATGCGGCGTTCGTGGCGGCGGGCATCCATCAACCCGGCCCTTGGGGCAGTTTGAAGAGCCAGATTTTCCTGGGGTCCGACGCCTTTGTGACCGAACTGCAAGGCGACCTCCGTCCCGATATTCCCCTGAACGAAATCCCGACCGTTCAGCGGCGACCCCCGCCGCCGCCACTTTCTCAATTCGCCGAAGCCCACGACCGCGATGAAGCGATCCAGCGCGCTTATGCCAGCGGCGGCTACAGCCTCAAGGAAATCGGCGACTATTTTGGCTTACACTACTCGCGGATCAGTCGAATTCTCCAAAAACAACGAATGGCAAAAGACAAGACCCGACCCCTATGATTATCGACGGTAAACGCTTCGCCGCCCGCCTGCGCGCCGGTATCGCCGCGCACGTCGCCCGACTCCGGGCTGACCACGATCTGATCCCCGGCCTGGCAGTGGTGCTGGTAGGCGAGGATCCCGCCAGCCTGATTTATGTTCGCAATAAGGGTTTGCAAGCGCGGGAAGCCGGCATGAACTCGTTCGAGCACCGCTTGCCGGCGACCACGACCCAAACCGAACTGCTGGCGCGTATCGCCGAATTGAACCAGGACCGGGCGGTCAACGGTATTCTGGTGCAACTGCCGCTGCCGAAACAGATTGATGCCCAAGCGATCATTGAGGCCATTGCGGTCAGCAAGGATGTAGACGGCTTTCACCCGCTCAATGCTGGTCTGTTGGCGGTGGGCGGAACTGCGATGGTTCCCTGCACCCCGCTGGGCTGTCTGATGCTGCTCAAGGATCGGATCGGCAATCTGGCTGGCCAGCGGGCGGTGGTGCTGGGGCGTTCCAACATCGTCGGCAAGCCGATGGCGGCGCTGCTGCTGCGCGAGCACTGCACCGTGACCATCGCCCATTCCCGCACCCGCGATCTGGCGGACGAGTGCCGGCGGGCGGATATTCTGGTGGCGGCGGTCGGCAAGGCGCAAATGGTTCTGGGCGACTGGATCAAGCCGGGCG
>JAGTSD010000275.1 GCA_018262135.1 Pseudomonadota bacterium
CCGGGATGGGCGGCGATGAAATAGGGAATCAGATATTGCTCCTTGCCGGCTTCCTTCGAGAATTGGTCGAAGAGCGCCTTGAAGCGGTCGTAGGCGCCCATGCCGGGTTTCATCATCTTGGCGAGCGGCCCAGCTTCGGTGTGTTCCGGGGCGATTTTGAGATAGCCGCCGACGTGGTGCGTCACCAGTTCGCGGACGTAGGCCGGATCGCGGATGGCCAAGTCGTAGCGCACCCCGGACGCGATCAGGATTTTCTTGATGCCCGGCAGTTCCCGCGCCTTGCGGTACAACTGGACCAGCGCCGCATGATCGGTGTTCATGTTGACGCAAATGTCCGGGTAGACGCAGGACAGCTTGCGACAATGCTTCTCGATGTCGCGCGACTTGCAGGCCAGCCGGTACATGTTGGCGGTCGGCCCGCCGAGGTCGGAAATGACCCCGGTGAAGCCCGGCGTCTTGTCGCGGATTTCCTCGATCTCGCGCAACACGGAGGCTTCCGAGCGGGACTGGATGATGCGGCCTTCGTGCTCGGTGATCGAACAGAACGTACAGCCGCCGAAGCAGCCGCGCATGATGTTGATCGAGAAGCGAATCATCTCCCAGGCCGGGATGCGGGCGTCGCCATAGCTCGGATGCGGCGCGCGGGCGTAAGGCAGATCGAACACGGCGTCGAGTTCCGGGGTAGTCAGCGGAATCGGCGGCGGGTTCAGCCACACGTCGCGGTCGCCATGGCGCTGGACCAGGGCGCGAGCATTGCCGGGGTTGGTTTCCAGATGCAGCAGGCGGGAAGCGTGGGCGTACAGCACCGGATCGGTTTTGACCTGTTCGTAACTCGGCAGGCGGATGACGGTTTGAGCGCGGTCGTGACGCGGCGGGCGGCGGTGGAAGGTGAGCGGTTTTTCCGGTGCATTCCCCTCCTTGGACAAGGAGGGGTGGCGCGAAGCGCCGGGGTGGTTTGAATAGGGGTCAGGATGTGCTTCCACCCGCCCCGGTCGGTCCACCTCGGTCGAATCTATTTCCAGCCAGCCCTCCGGTAAATCACCACTATAAATGAACGCCGCGCCGCGCAGGTCGTGCGGGGCTTTGGGCGATTCGCCGGCGGCGACGCGGTGGGCAACGGCGACGATGGCCCGCTCGGCGTTGCCGTACAACAGCAGGTCGGCTTTGGAATCCAGCAGGATCGAGCGGCGCACCGTGTCCGACCAGTAATCGTAATGGGCGATGCGGCGCAGGCTGGCCTCGATGCCGCCGATGACGATGGGCGTTGCGGGATACGCTTCGCGACAACGCTGGCTGTAGACGATCACCGCCCGGTCGGGACGCTTGCCGCCCTCATCGTTGGGGGTGTAGGCGTCGTTGTGGCGCAGCCGCCGGTCGGCAGTGTAGCGGTTGACCATCGAGTCCATGTTGCCCGCCGTGACCCCGAAAAACAGATTCGGTCGGCCCAGCGCCCGGAAGGGTTCGGCGGAAGTCCAGTCGGGCTGGGCGATGATGCCGACCCGAAAGCCCTGCGCCTCCAGCAGGCGGCCCATGATCGCCATGCCGAAGCTGGGATGATCCACGTAGGCGTCGCCGGTGACGAGGATGATGTCGCACGAATCCCAGCCGAGCGCGTCCATCTCGACGCGGGACATCGGCAGGAACGGCGCGACGCCGAAGCGGGCGGCCCAGTATTTACGGTAGGAAAACAGGGGGGTAGCGATCTGCATGAATATCCGTGGGACTGACAGCCAAGGGAGGAAGTCGGGAAATCATGAAGCCACCGGTTTATGATGGATCTCATAGACCGGGCTGGATTCAAGCGGACAGGTCGGCCAGCGCCTTGGTCAGGGTTTCTTCCGATACTCCCTGATCTTTCAGCTTCTCGATCAGTCGCGCGATGGGCGCTTCGTCCAATCGCTCCAGATCGGCGCGCAGACCCTGTCCGATGTAGGCCCGGATGAGAGGCTGATAGCCGGAATAACCCAGCAGGGGCGCGATGCGCTTCAGGTCCTCGATCACGTCTTCCGGCATACGCAACGTGACCGTGGTCATCGGGCGATCCCTGCGCAATCGTTGCTTCAGATCAGTCATTTTCATAGTAACGACGCTCCTCGCGGGTAGCCTTGCGGGCGGAAATCAAGCGTATGCCTTCATCTTCCAATGCCAAATGGACCACGAATAGCAGCCGCTGGGTTTCGTCCATACCCAGAATGGCATCGCGCGCTTCTTCATTGCGGCTGGCATCGAGAACTTTCAGGAAAGGGTCGAAGAATGCCTCCGCCGCGCGTTCGAAGGATACGTGGTGCTTGCGTAGATTGCTCCGCGCCTTGTCATGATCGGCCACGAAGCGGATGCTCTGGCGCACGAACTCAATATCCATGCTGGCAGTTTAGGGAGGCGTATTGACGTTAGCAATACAATCGTGCGGGGGTATTCCAGTTCGCCGCTGTCCAGCAACGCCAGATAGGCCGGCCAGGCGGACGACGGGGAACGATCCATAGCGGTATTGGCGGTCATCGGTTTTCGACCATGAACCATTCGTGATAAAGGATGGCGACGTAGAAATCCTGGCCTGGAAACCGCTCGCAAACCGCCACGTAACCCGCCGCGAAATACTCGTCTCGCGGGTCGGTCACATAGGTGGTGTCTTTGAGAAAGATTGTCAAGGTCCGGTGGTCCTCGCTGGCAATGCAGCGCAGGATGGTGATGTTCGGGTGATACTCGCGGTCCACCGGCAGGAGCACTGGATAACCTGCGATCTCGATGAACTCCGGATCGTAGTATTGGAGCGTGCTCTCCCAGCGTTCTGGTCCTTCATGTTTTTCAATGATCCGGTCCCAGCGCCAGGTTTTGATCTGGTCGAGCACGGTGGTTGAAAGTGAAGATCGTTTCATAGCGGTTCTCTCCAAGTCTGTTGTATCTTCCAAGAACCAGTCTGGCAATCGGCGGTGGGTTATGCCAGTCTTTGAGCCCGATTCCAGCACAGCGAGTTCCTTTACTACGGAAATCTGGAAAAGCGCATCATGCCCACCTCTGATTCCTCTGGTTCGTTCACTGGCGCCATTGCGCCGACCCGGCTGATCGCCTACAGCGTGGCACTGGCGGCGCTGGCGGTCGCCTTGTCGCCGCTCAGCATTCCCACCGGCATCGCCAAGGTCTCGCCCACCCAGCATTTCATCAACGTCATCGCCGGGGCGCTGGTCGGACCGTGGTGGGGACTGGCGGTGGCGCTGGTCACCTCGCTGGTTCGCAATGCGCTGGGACTGGGCACGCCGCTGGCGTTTCCGGGCAGCGTGTTCGGCGTGGTGCTGGCCGGGCTGGCCTATCGCTACACCCGCAATGCCTACTTCACCGCGCTGGGCGAGGTGGTCGGCACCGGCCTGATCGGGGCGACCGTCGGGGCGCTGGTGGTTGCGCCCTGGCTGATGGGCAAGGACATCGCCCTGACCGTGCTGATCCTGCCGTTCCTGTTGTCCTCGGTGGTGGGCGCGGCGCTGGGCATCGCCGGCCTGACGGTGTTGCGGCGGCTCGGCTACCTGCGCTGAGCGGCGATGACCGAAGCCTTGATCGCCTGCCGGGGCGTGACCTACCGCTATCCCGC
>JAGTSD010000276.1 GCA_018262135.1 Pseudomonadota bacterium
TGGGCAAACTGTCGAACGAGGTTTCGCTACGCTTCATGGGGCAGGCTCTCCGCGGGTAACCTGAACAATCGAATGGGTGACGGCGCTATCGCCTGGAATGGCAAAACCAATGCCTGACTTTTCAGCCGCCGGGACCGGAAGCTGCAATATGCTGCCGGCGCGCGCCGGCGGTTGGGCTGGCGGTCACTCGTGCGCGGCAACCCGGCGCTCGATGTTCTCGTAGATAAAGTACGGCTTGGCGTGACCGTTCACCACGGAATCATCCACCACCACCTTGCGAACGTTCTGCAAGCTCGGCAGATCGTACATGGTGTCCAGCAGGATGTGCTCCAGGATGGTCCGTAGACCGCGGGCGCCGGTCTTGCGTTCCATCGCCCGGCGCGCGACCGCCTGCAAGGCGTCCTCGCGGAATTCCAGTTCGCTGCCCTCCATTTCGAACAGCTTCCTGAACTGCTTGGCGATGGCGTTCTTGGGTTCGGTCAGAATCCGCACCAAAGCGTGCTCGTCCAATTCGGTCAAGGTCGCCACCACCGGCAGGCGGCCGACGAATTCCGGGATCAGGCCATACTTGATCAGATCCTCCGGCTCGACCTCCATCAGCACCTCACCGAGGTTCTTGCCCTGGTCCTTGCTCTTGACATCCGCCGAGAACCCGATGCCGCCCTTCTCGGAGCGACTGCGGATGACCTTGTCCAGCCCAGCGAACGCCCCGCCACAGATGAACAGAATATTGGAGGTGTCCACCTGCAAAAATTCCTGCTGCGGATGCTTGCGACCGCCCTGCGGCGGCACCGAGGCGAGGGTGCCTTCGATCAGCTTCAACAGCGCCTGCTGCACCCCCTCGCCCGACACATCGCGGGTGATCGAGGGGTTGTCGGACTTGCGCGAAATCTTGTCGATCTCGTCGATGTAGACGATGCCGGTCTGGGCTTTCTCGACATCGTACTCGCACTTCTGCAACAACTTCTGGATGATGTTCTCCACGTCCTCGCCGACGTAGCCCGCCTCGGTCAGGGTCGTGGCGTCGGCGATGGTGAACGGCACGTTCAGCAGGCGGGCCAGGGTCTCGGCCAACAGGGTCTTGCCCGAACCGGTGGGGCCAATCAACAGGATGTTGCTCTTGGCGACCTCGATCTCGGCATCCTTGGCGCGGCCGGCGCGTTGCAGTTCCAGGCGCTTGAAATGGTTGTAGACCGCGACCGAGAGGACTTTCTTGGCGCGCTCCTGGCCGATCACGTACTCATCAAGCACCTGATTGATGTCGTGTGGCTTGGGCAGCTTGCTGGCAGCAGCCGGGGCGTTTTCCTCCATCTCCTCGCGGATGATGTCGTTGCACAGTTCGACGCATTCATCGCAAATGAATACGTTGGGCCCGGCGATCAGCTTGCGCACCTCGTGCTGGCTCTTGCCACAAAAGGAGCAATACAACAGCTTGTCGTCGTCCCGCTCGTTTCGGTCTCTGCTCATCATGCCATCCTCGTCATCGCGCGGTCGGTGGAGCCGGCGGGCGCCGGTTTCCAGCAAATCTCGCATGATCGGCGCCACCGGGGTATCGCGGCTGGCGCCAGAACGCGAACCCGATGGCGGCGGGAGATATGAATCGGATTTTCAACTGGCGGGAACCCGCTGGTTCAGCACGGCATCGATCAGGCCGTATTCAACCGCCTCGGCCCCACCCATGAAGTTATCGCGGTCGGTATCGACGGCAATCTTCTCGACCGGCTGGCCGGTATGCTTGGCCAGAATGCGGTTGAGTCGATCCCGAACCAGCAGGATTTCCCGCGCATGGATGTCGAAATCGCTGGCCTGACCCTGAAAGCCGCCCAAAGGTTGATGGATCATGACTCGCGAATGCGGCAGGCAGAACCGTTTGCCTGCGGCGCCGCCGGCCAGCAGCAAAGCGCCCATGCTGGCGGCCTGCCCCACGCACATGGTGCTGACATCCGGCTTGATAAATTGCATGGTGTCGTAGATCGCCAGGCCAGCGCTGACCGAACCGCCCGGCGAGTTGATATAGAGATGGATGTCCTTGTCCGGATTCTCGGCCTCCAGGAACAGAAGCTGCGCTACTATCAGATTGGCAGCGTAATCCTCGACCGGCCCCACCAGAAACACCACCCGCTCCTTGAGCAGGCGGGAATAGATATCATAGGCCCGTTCGCCGCGCGCGGTCTGCTCGACCACGATCGGCACCAGATTGAGGGCCCGGATGGCGGAGGAAGAACCGTTCTCGCTCATTCAACCGACTCCGCGGGAGCCGCCACGGGTTGCTGGCTGGGCATCATGATCTCGGCGAAGGTGCTGGCCTTTTCGGTGACCTGCGCCCGCTCCAGCACCCAGTCCACGATCTGATCTTCCAGTACCAGGGCGCGCACGTTATCGAGCGCGTTCGGCGTTTGCTCGTAATAGCGTAACACCTCGGCGGGTTCTTCATGGGTGGCGGCAAAAGCGTCCAGCCGCGCCCGAACCCGCTCCTCATCGGCCTGGATACCCTGTTTGGTCGCCAGTTTGGAAATCAACAAACCCAGGGCCACGCGCCGGCGGGCTTCAGTTTCGAACAACTTGGCCTTCAACTGCTGGATTTTCTCATCGTTGTTGCTCGGCGGAAACCGCAATTGGCTCGCCAGTTGCTCGATTTCGACCTCAATCAGCGCCTGGGGCAGCGGAACGGTATTGGCCTCCAGCAATCCCTGCATCACCTGACGCTTGGTCACCGCCTGGATGCCCTCGCGCAATTCACGCTCCATATTCTCGCGCAGCGCCTGCCGCAGGGCGGGGACTCCGCCTTCCTTGACATCAAACTTCTCAGCAAAAGCGTCATCCACTTCGGGCAGATGAGCTTCCTCGACCCCGTGGAGCTTGACCTGGAAATGCGCGGTCTTGCCGGCAACCTCCTTGACCTGATAGTCCTCCGGGAAAGTCAGATCAAACTCGGTTTCCGTGCCCGGGGTCAAACCGATCAACCGGGTCTCGAAATCCGCGAGCAGGGATTTTCCACCGAGCACGATCTGGGCGTTTTCACCCTTGTTGCCCGCGAAATCCTGGCCGTCTATCTTGCCCTCGAAATCGAAGCGGACCCGGTCACCATCACGGGCTGGACGCTCTACGGCGGTCCAGATCGTCCGCTGCTGGCGCAGGGTCTCGATCATGTGGTCCACGTCCTGTTCGGTGACTTCCGCTACCGGCCGCTCGACCTTGATGTTCTCGAAACCGGACGGATCGAACTCAGGCATCACTTCGAAGGTGGCGCTATACTCGAAAGCCTGCCCTTCCTCCAATGGCTTGGGCTCGATTTTTGGGCCGCCCAGGGGGTTCAGCTTTTCCTGAACCAGCGCATCGCGCAGACTGTGCTCCATCAGTTCGCTGACCGCTTCATAGCGCACTTGATTGCCGTACATCCGCTGCATGATCTTGAGCGGCACCTTGCCGGGACGAAACCCGGCCACCTTGACCTTCCGGGACATGGCGACCAGTCGATCCTGGATTTCCTTGGCGACTCGTTCGGCGGGCACCTGCACGGTCACCCGGCGTTCCAGATCGTTCAGCGTCTCAACCGAAACCTGCATCGATGCACCTCAAACCTAAGCGGCGGGATGGTGCGAAAGGAGGGACTCGAACCCTCACGGGTTACCCCACTGGAACCTAAATCCAGCGCGTCTACCAGTTCCGCCACTCTCGCGATGAATCACGCGCCATGGCGACGCGAACAGAAAAACCCTCGCGGGCAAGGACTGCCGCCATTTAAGGGGAGTATACAAGACAACGGACCTCTCCGGCACAGCCATCGAGCCCCGCCCTTCGGGGCGGTCGACAACGAAAGAGAGGAAACAGGGAAAAACCCGAGCGGCGAGGATGGTGGGCCGTGTAGGACTCGAACCTACAACCAATTGATTAAGAGTCAACTGCTCTACCAAATTGAGCTAACGGCCCAAAAACGAATGCGGATGGAACCAAAAACCGTTCCGAAAAGCAAGCCTTGATTGGGGTGGACGATGGGGCTCGAACCCACGACGACCGGATCCACAATCCGGGGCTCTACCAACTGAGCTACGTCCACCATAACCACTTCACATCAACCAGCCGGGAATCTGGCGCGCCCGGCAGGACTCGAACCTGCTACCCTCAGCTTAGAAGGCTGATGCTCTATCCACATGAGCTACGGGCGCGG
>JAGTSD010000277.1 GCA_018262135.1 Pseudomonadota bacterium
CGACCTGGTGGAGCGCACCAGCACCCGCCAGGCGCCGTTAACGCTGGTCGCAGCGAACGATAAGCGTTATGCGCGCATCGAAGTCTTGCGGACGCTGTGCGAGCGGCTGGAAACGGTACTCGCGGACGCGCCGAAATCCTGATGAGCCAACGAAAACGATGAAGGTGTGGCGATGATGACCGAACCAGTCGAGGCAGCTGTCCTGGACGTTGAACCCATCGAATCCCAATCGCGCGGCGCCGGTTCGCGCGCTGAAGAGAACAGTGCTGTCGCCGCGCCGGAACCCCCTCCCCCACCGCCGATCAACCCCGACGCCCCGGAATGGTATCTGAACCGCGAGCTGACCTGGCTGGCGTTCAACCGGCGAGTGCTGCACGAGGCGCAGGACGACCGCACGCCATTGCTGGAACGGGTGAAATTCCTGGCCATCGTCAGTTCCAATCTGGACGAGTTCTTCATGAAGCGCATCGGCGGCCTAAAGCAGCAGATCGGCGCGCGAGTGCGGGAGCTGACGGTGGATGGCCGCAGTCCGGAGCAGCAATTGAGCGAATGCCTGGCGGTGGTGCGCGACCTGGTGGAGCAGCAGCGGGTGCTGGCCTCGCACTTGCATCAGTTGCTGAAGGCGCATGGCATCGTGCTGCGCAGCCACAAGCGGCTGACCGACGCCCAGCGCAAGCAGATGCGGGAGTTTTACTGGCGCAACATCTTTCCGCTGGTGACGCCGCAGACCATGGACCCGGCGCACCCGTTCCCGTTCCTGTCCAACCTGTCGCTCAACCTGCTGGTGACCGTGCGCTATCCCAACGATGAATCCACCGGGCTGGCGCGGATCAAGATTCCGGTCGGTTCGGGGATTCCGCGCTTCCTTAAAGTGGGCGACGAGGAGTTGTACGTGCCGCTGGAAGATGTGATCGCCAACAATCTCGACCTGCTGTTTCCCGGCATGGTGGTGGAGGGGTGCGAACTGTTCCGGGTGACCCGCAACGCCATCGCCGAGCGCGACGAGGATCAGGCCGACGATTTGTTGCACCTGATCGAGACCGAGTTGCGCGAGCGCCGATTCGCGCCCATCGTGCGGCTGGAAGTGGAAAAGCACATGGACGCGATTCATCGGGGGATGCTGGCTGCCGAACTGGGTCTGGACGAAATCAGCGAGGTGTTCGAGATCGACGGGATGCTGGCGCTGCGCGATCTGTTCCAGATCGTCGCCATCAACCGGCCCGACCTGCACGATCCGCCACATCATCCGTTCGATCATCCCAAGCTGAACGACAAGCGCAACATCTTCCACATCATCCGCGATGCCGGGCCGATCCTGCTGCAACATCCTTACGAGTCGTTCGCCACTTCGGTGGAGCGGTTCGTGCTGGAAGCCAGCGACGATCCCAAGGTGCTGGCGATCAAGATGACTTTGTACCGCACCTCGGCCGATTCCAAGATCATCGAGTATCTGATCGACGCCGCGCAGAACGGTAAACAGGTGACGGTCGTGGTGGAGTTGAAGGCGCGCTTCGACGAGGCGGCCAATATCCGCTGGGCGACTCGGCTGGAGGAAGCCGGGATCCATGTCACCTATGGGGTGGTGGGGCTGAAAACCCACAGCAAGGTGATTCTGGTGGTGCGGCGTGATTTCAACGGCCTGCGCCGTTACGCCCATATCGGCACTGGCAATTACCACGCCGGCACTGCCCGGCTGTACAGCGATCTGGGGACTTTGACCTGCGATCCGGTGATCGGCGAAGACTTGACCGAACTGTTCAATTATCTGACCACTGGCTTCGTGCCCAAGCGCAACTACCGCAAGCTGCTGCCGGCGCCCAAGGTGCTCAAACCGGCGCTGCTGGCCCGGATCGAGCGGGAAATCGGCCACGCCAAGGCGGGCAAGCCGGCGCTGATCCAGTTCAAGATGAATGCGCTGGAGGACAAGGACGTGACGGCGGCGCTGTACCGGGCTTCCCAGGCCGGGGTCAAAGTGGATTTGATCGTGCGCGACACCTGCCGGCTGCGGCCCGGCATTCCGGGACTGTCGGAAACTGCGCGGGTGATCAGCATCGTTGGCCGGTTTTTGGAGCATACCCGGATTTTCTATTTCCTCAACGGCGGGAACGAGGAGTATTTCATCGGCTCGGCAGACTGCATGAAGCGCAATCTGGAAAGCCGGGTCGAGGTGGTGACGCCGGTGGAGACGCCGGAGTCGAGGCAGGAGTTGCGGCGGATTCTGGAGGTGCAGCTCAAGGACCGGCGCGGCGCCTGGGACATGCAGCCCGACGGAAGCTACATCCAGAGGGTGCCCGGCGAGGGCGACGATCCACGCGATTCCCAGCAGATCCTGATCGAACTGGCGGAACGGCGGCAGAAGGAAGCGCAGCGGCTCAAGAAACGCAAGCCCAAAGGCATTGCCCGGCGGGCCGTGAGTTGAGTCTGGAAAGCGCGATTGGACCACCGTAACCGTTCGCGCCTTCCACCCTGGCCCTATCCCTACCAGGAGGAACCTTGTGAGACAGCGAGTCGCCCAACTCCCCCTTCCTGGTGGGGGAGAGGAGGTTAGGAGCAGGGAGCGAACGCTTCTGAGTCGTTCCTAAGATTGAGGAGAAGCCCGGCTCACCCGTTCCCGGCGGTCCCCGCTTTCAGCGACGCCATGTCGATGACAAACCGGTATTTCACGTCGCTGCGCAGCATCCGCTCGTAGGCTTCGTTGATCTTCTGGATCGGGATGATTTCGATATCCGAGACGATGCCGTGTTCGGCGCAGAAGTCGAGCATCTCCTGGGTTTCCCGGATGCCGCCGATCAGCGAGCCGGCCAGCCGTCGGCGCTTGAAGATCAGATTGAAGACGTTTGGCGCTGGATGCGGGTCCTCTGGCGCCCCGACCAGGCACATCGTCCCGTCCCGCTTGAGCAGCTCGAGATAGACATCCAGATTGTGCGGCGCGGCCACCGTATTAAGGATGAAGTCGAAACTGGCCAGGTGCCGCTTCATTTCGTCGGGGTTTTTCGAGATGACGACCTCATCGGCGCCCAGCCGATGGGCGTCCGCCGTCTTGCCCGGTGAGGTGGTGAACATCACCACATGGGCGCCCATGGCATGGGCCAACTTCACCCCCATGTGGCCCAGGCCGCCTAGGCCGACCACGCCGACCTTCTGGCCCGGGCCTACCTGCCACTGCCGCAGCGGCGAGTAGGTGGTGATGCCGGCGCACAGCAAGGGCGCGACCGCCGGCAGGTGCAGCGTGTCGGATACCCGCAGCACGAAGCGTTCGTCGACCACGATCCGGCTAGAATAGCCGCCGTAGGTCATGGTTCCGGTCTGCGGGTCGGGGCTGTTGTAGGTCAGGGTGAAGGTCGGACAGTACTGTTCCAGGCCCTCCCGGCAGTCGGGACAGGTTCCGCAGGAATCGACCAGACAGCCCACGCCGGCCAGATCGCCGGGCTGGAAGGTGGTCACTTCGCCGCCGACCTGGGTGACCCGGCCGACGATCTCGTGGCCCGGCACCACCGGATAGATGGTGTTGTGCCACTCGTTGCGGGCGGTATGCAGGTCGGAATGGCACACCCCGCAGTAGAGGATTTCGATCTGTACGTCTTTGATCATGATTAGGAATCTCCTCGGATGGATGATTGAAAATGCGACATTTCATATGATTCCAATCAATGCCGAATATTGCAATTTTGCATTTCAAATGCAAAATTGCAAACCATGATTCTTCAGTATATTCATCGGACCCTGGAACCGGTTTTACAGCGGGCCGCGCGGGAATTTCCCGCCGTGGTGCTGACCGGTCCGCGTCAGTCAGGTAAGACCACACTGCTGAAAACTCTGTTCGGCGCATCGCACGGTTATGTCTCGCTGGAACCGCCGGACGTGCGGGCGGCGGCGCTGAGCGATCCGCGTGGTTTTCTGGCGCTGTACCTGCCGCCCGTGATCTTCGACGAGGTTCAGTACGCGCCTGAGTTATTGCCCTACCTCAAGGAGTGGATCGACGCTCACCGCGACCGACGCGGGCAGTGTCTGTTGACCGGCTCTCAGAATCTGCTGTTGCTCGAACGGATTACCGAATCGCTGGCCGGACGGGCCGCCATTCTGCGGCTCCTGCCGCTGTCCTGGCGCGAGCGTCTGGGACAACCGGACGCGCCCCTGCCGTGGGAACGCGCGGGCGAGCGATCCATCCATCGGGAGGTTTCCGCGCCGACGCTGTGGCAGGATTTCCTGCGCGGCGGTTATCCGGAACTGGTCGCGGAACCGGGACGGGATGGGGCGCTGTGGCACGGCAGTTATCTTCAGACCTATCTGGAGCGGGATGTGCGCTCCCTGCGCCAGATTGGCGATCTGAGCCTGTTTCAGAACTTTCTGCGCGCGCTGGCCGCTCGTAGCGGGCAGTTGCTCAACCTGACCGATCTGGCGCGCGATCTGGGCGCGACGGTCAATACCGCCAAGGCATGGCTGTCGGTGCTGGAGGCGACGTTTCAGGTGATCGTCCTGCGGCCCTATTTCGCCAATGTCGGCAAACGGCTGGTGAAAACGCCCAAGGTTTATTTCACCGACACCGGCACACTTTGCTATCTGGCGGGATTGCGTGATCCCGAACACGCCGCTGCCGGGCCGCTGGGCGGGGCGATTTTTGAAACTGCCGTGCTGGCGGAGATCGTGAAAACATTCTGGCATCGCGGCGAAGAGCCACAGGTTTATTTCTGGCGGACCGCGACTGGGGTGGAGGTGGACATCGTCGTGGAGACGCGCGGGCGGATCGTGCCTATCGAAGTCAAGCTTTCGGCGACGCCGAGGCCGGCCATGGCCGCCGGAATTCTGGCCTTGCGCCAGGATTTGGGCGAAAAAGTCGAAACGGGTTATGTCATCCATCCCGGTGAAATCCAATTGCCGCTGGCGCCGGGCGTGCAGGCGCTGCCGTTTGCCGACTTGTGAGTTGTTTCCCATGCCGCTATTGAGCGTTGACCATCTCTCCATCGCCTTCGGCGCGGAAAAGCTGCTGGACGATGCCAGCTTTCAACTGGATGCCGGCGAGCGGGTCTGCCTGATCGGCCGCAACGGCGCGGGCAAGACGACCCTGCTGCGGTTGCTAGCCGGCGAGTTGCAGTCCGACGGCGGCGAA
>JAGTSD010000278.1 GCA_018262135.1 Pseudomonadota bacterium
CGGGCCACAGGTGATGAAGTATCTAGGCGGCGCCAACACCAAGACCGCCAAGCTGCAAATCGAGGATTTCAGCACCGCGCTGGATGCCTTCCGGCTGGACATGGGCCGTTATCCCACCACTGCCGAGGGTCTGGCAGCGCTGGTCGTGCAGCCCCCGGGTGCGGCCCGCTGGAACGGCCCCTACCTGCGCAAGAACATCATCCCCAAAGATCCCTGGGGCAACGAGTATCAATATCGCTCTCCCGGCCAGCATAGCGGTGGCGCTTTCGATCTGTACTCCCTGGGCGCCGACAACGCCGAGGGCGGTGACGGCGAGAATCAGGATGTGGTGAGCTGGCTGTAGCCACCGGGCGGACTTGGCGGTGGCCGGGCGGGGGCAGCGGGGGTTCACCCTGCTGGAAATTCTGGTCGCGCTGGTGATCGGTGTGCTGCTGGTGGCGCTGGTTCCGCCGCTGCTGTCGGGCATGAGCGGAGCGACTGAATTGCGCGGTGCGGCCCGGCAACTGGCCGCTGGCCTGCGCAGCGCCCGCAACGAGGCGATCACCCGCCAGCGCGAGGCGGTATTGACGCTCGACTTGGCGCAGCATCGTTTCGGCGTGACCGGCGATCCGCGGGCGATCAAGCTGCCGGACGGGTTGGAGCTCAAGCTCTATACCGCCCAGTCGGAATTGATCGACGCCGCGACCGGCAACATCCGCTTCTTTCCCGACGGTAGTTCCACTGGTGGCCATATCACCGTCAGCGGTCCGAAACTCGCCTACCAGGTGAACGTGGACTGGCTGACCGGCGCCATCGCCATTGTCGAGCAGGTGGCACGACCGTGACCAATCGGCCCCGCCAGCGCGGCTTTTCCCTGTTGGAGGTGCTGGTGGCTTTCGCCATTCTCAGCGTTTCGCTCGGCGTACTGTTGCAGGTTTTCGCCACCGGTTTGCGCAATGCAGGCATGGCGGACGACTATACCCAGGCGACGCTGTACGCCGAATCCATTCTGGCCGCCTACGGCCGCGAAGCGCCGCTCGGTGAAGGCGTCCGCGAAGGCCCGGTCAACGACCGGTTTTCCTGGCGCGGCACAGTGAGCGCCGTGGCCGAAGGCATGCCAGACCCCGAAAAAACCCAGGTGCGGGCCTATCGCGTCAGCGTCGAGGTGTTCTGGCGTGGTCTGACGCAAACCCGCTCGGTGATGCTGGAAACCGTGCGGCTGGCGCCGCTCGAACCGCCGGAGCGGCGTTGATGGCCGTTGCGCGTGGATTGTATCCCCGGCAGACCGGGTTTACCCTGCTGGAACTGGTAGTCGCCATCACCCTGATGGGACTGGTCCTGGTCGTGGTGTACAGCGGCCTGCGACTGGGCTTGAATAGCTGGGATAGCGGGGAGGCGCGCGCTGAGGCCACCAACCGGCTGCGCCTGGTGGAAGAGTTTCTGCGCCGCCAGTTGGCGCAATCCATGACGGTGTACCAGACCAGCGATCGGCAGGAGAGGACCGTGGTATTCACGGGCCAAGCGGATCGTATCGAATTCGTGGCGCCGATGCTGGCTCAGTTGGGACAGGGCGGACTATACCGGGTGCGGATCGAGGCGGGCGACGGCCGGTTGTGGATTCGCTGGCGGCCTTATCTGCCCGCTGATCCGACCGCCGGCGAGGAGCGGGAAACCGTGTTGCTGGAAGGGGTTTCCGGCGTCGAATGGGCCTATTTTGGTACCGAGGGCGACGACGATCCCCAGCCGGAATGGCGTTCCGACTGGGCCGGTTCGGTACGGCGGCCGTTGCTGGTACGCTTGAATTTGACTCTGCAAGGAGAGTCCTGGCCCGACCTGGTCGTGGCCTTGAGCGAGGGACCACCGTGATGCGGGTCGCCAGCTTTCGGAAACGCCCGACTGGCCAGCGCGGCATGGTGCTGGTGATCGTGCTATGGATAATAACCCTGCTGGCGGTGATGGCCGGTGGTTTCGCCTACTCGATGCGCGTCGAAACCCGGCTGGCGACCAGTGCGGTCGAGCGGGCGCAAGCCCGCGCCCTGGCCGAGGCAGGGGTGGCGTATGCCTTGGCGTGGCAACTGGACCCGGATGCCCAGAAGCAGTGGCCACCGAATGGCGATCCGCGCGAATGGGCGTTTGGCGGTGGGCGGTTGCGGATCGAAGTGACCAATGCCAGCGGTCTGGTGAATTTAAACAATGCCGGGCCGGAACTGCTCAAGGCGCTGCTGGCGGGAGCGGGCGTGGAGGCTGGAGATCAGGATCGCCTCGTGGATGCCATTCAGGACTGGCGGGATCCCGATGACCAGCCACTGCCGCATGGCGCGGAAAGTGCTGAATATCGTGCCGCGGGCTTGCCTGGGCCGAAGAATGCCAATTTTGAAAGCGTCGAGGAATTGGGACAGATTTTGGGGGTGACCCGGGAACTGCGGGAGCGACTGGCCAGCGCGACCACTGCGTTTTCGTATGAGTCCGCTGTCAATCCGGAGCTGGCGCCCGCTCGTGTGTTGCGCGCCCTGGGGCTGGACGAACGAACGGTGGCCGATTATGTTGTGGAGCGCGCCCGTGCCGCTGCTGATGGGTCGCCACCGCCGCCCTTGACGTCGGGTGGCAGCGCATCCGTTTTTTCTGGGGGGCGCTCGAACGTTTATCATGTTGCGGTCGTGGCGGAAATCGCCTCTGGAACGGCAGTTATCCTGGAAGCGGTGTTCGACGTGCAGGGCGGGAGGATCCGGCCGGGTGCGGTTGCTGGGCAAGGTCCGCGGTTACTGGCCTGGCGAGAGGGACGTTAGAGCCGGGTTGCCGGATGCTCTGCGGTGGTGTGGGTTTAACTGGAGTTTTCGTCGCTGGTGTCATCGCTTTTGCAGATTTCAAAAATCAACCCGCGCGTGAGTTGGAGTGCGGCTTGGCGCTGGTGGCGGGAAGGTCTGCTGGCCTGGCTGCCTGTCGGCGTTCGCCGCTGGCTGGCTGGCTCGGCCCGGCGCCTGGTGCTTGCGGTAGAGGACAGTGGGTGCGTGCTGTCGCGCGAAGAGGATGGACAGATTCAGGAACTGGAAAGGCTGGATCTGTTATCGCCCGACGGAAATACCATCGCGAGGCGGTTCCGGACGGAGAAGCCCCGGGAATGGGTGTTGCGCTTTCCCGCCAGCCAGGCCTTGATCCGCGTGCTCGCCTTGCCGCTGGCCGCCGAGAAGAACCTGCGCCAGGTTGCGGGCTTCGAAATGGACCGACTGACGCCGTTCACCGCGGCCCAGGTTTATTACGACGCGGCCGTGCTGGAGCGCCAGCCCGAACAGCGTCGCCTGCGGGTCGAACTGACCGCCCTGCCGCGCGCCACCGTGGACCCGTTGCTGGCCCAGTTACGGCAACAGGGGTTGCTGCCGGATGTGCTGGATGTCGGGGGTGGTCGTTCCAGCCTCAATCTGCTGCCGCCAGAGCAACGCCCCCGGCGTGGCCTCTCGGGCCAGCGCTGGCGCGCGGCCGTGGCTATCGCCAGTCTGCTGCTGGTCGCGATGGCTGTGGCATTGCCGATCTGGCGGCAACGCTCGCTGGTGCTCGAGACGTTGGCCAGAATCGATCCGGTACAAAAGGCGGCAAATCAGGCACT
>JAGTSD010000279.1 GCA_018262135.1 Pseudomonadota bacterium
ATACCACTTATAAGAATGAGCTGAAGTCTTTACTCAACCTGAAATTTCAATCGTTCAAAGAAGCTCAAGTTGAGACGGTGTAAAGTATATATTTCATTTTGCCGTAATCCTTACCTTCAAAACTGACTTCCATCATGGCGACCCCGATCACTCCCCAACTCTCTACCCGCCCTACCCCTTCTACCCACCGCTGGGCGCCGTTCGCTCTGGGCTTCCGGCCCTTCTTCCTGCTGGCAGGTTTAAGCGCCCTCGCCCTGCTCGGTCACTGGCTGGGCGTGCTCGCCCGTGGGGCGGGAGCGGGCGGCTATTTCGATCCGCTGATCTGGCACGGTCACGAGCTGCTATTCGGTTACGCGGCGGCGGTCATCGCCGGTTTCCTGCTGACCGCCGTGCAAAACTGGACCGGCCTGCCCACCCCGCGCGACCTGCCGCTGGCGCTGCTGGCGCTGCTGTGGCTGGCCGGACGGGCGGCGGTCGCGCTGGCGGGACTGTTGCCCGGCTGGCTGGTCGCCGGACTGGATCTCGCCTTCCTGCCGGTGCTGGCCGTGGCCATCGGGCAGCGAATCTGGGCGAAGCGCCAGAAGCACAATTACCCGTTCGTGGCGATCCTGATCGGCCTCAGCATCGCCAACCTGCTGATCCATCTTCGGGCGCTGGACGTTTTGCCGGCTTTCGACGCCCAGGCGGGACTGTTCGCGGCGCTGTATCTGGTCGTGGCGCTGCTGATCGCGGTGGGCGGACGGGTGATCCCTTTCTTCACCGAGGTGACCTTGCCGGCTATCAAAACGCGCAAGTGGCCCTGGGTCGAGCGGCTGGCGCCCATCGCAACGGCGGCGTTGGCGCTGGTGGCGCTGTTTCAGCCTTCTGGCGCGCTGGCGGCGCTGTTGGCGGCGCTGGCCTGCGTCGCCAACGCGGTGCGGCTATGGGGCTGGCAACCGTGGCGCACCGGCCAGAAACCGATGCTGTGGGTGCTGCACCTGGGCTATGGCTGGCTGGTGCTGGGGCTGGGTTTGACCGCGGTCGCCGCCTGGCTGCCGGCGCTGGCCATGCCCGCCATCCACGCGCTGACCGTGGGCGCGCTGGGCGGGCTGACCGTGGGGATGATGGCGCGGGTGGCGCTGGGCCACACCGGCCGGCCCATCGAGGCCGCGCCGGTGATCATTGCTGCTTTCGGGCTGATCAACCTGGCTGCTGTGATCCGCGTCGTCATGCCGTTGCTATCACCGACGCATTACCTGCCCTGGCTGATGGTCGCGGGCGGGCTGTGGTCGCTGGCATTCCTGCTGTTCCTGTTCTACTACGCGCCGATCCTGACGCGGCCACGGATTGACGGAAAGGAGGGTTAAAATCGCGCGGCAGGCGCAGCTCTGAACCTGCCGCACTCAGGATCAGCGGAATGCCGCGTTAGCCCTCGAACCGCCGCAACACCAGCGTGGCGTTGGTACCACCGAAGCCGAAGCTGTTGGACATCACCACCTTCAAATCGGCGTTGTCCACCCGCTCGCGCACGATGGGCATCCCTTCCGCCGCCGGGTCGAGGGTTTCGATGTTAGCCGAAGCGGTTATAAAGCGGTTGTCCATCATCAGCAGCGAGTAGACCGCCTCGTGGACGCCCGCCGCGCCCAGCGCGTGGCCGGTCAGCGACTTGGTGGAACTGATCGGAGGGATGCGGTCGCCGAACAGCTCGCGAATCGCTTCCAGTTCCCGGACGTCACCCGCCGGGGTGCTGGTGCCGTGGGTATTGATGTAATCCACCGGCTCCGCCACGCCTTCCAGCGCCTGTTTCATGCAGCGCAAGGCGCCTTCGCCGGACGGCTGCACCATGTCGTAACCATCGGAAGTGGCGCCGTAGCCGATCAGTTCGGCATAAATCCGCGCGCCGCGCCGGCGGGCGTGTTCCAATTCCTCCAGCACCACCATCCCGCCGCCGCCGGAAATCACGAACCCGTCGCGGTTGGCGTCATAGGGCCGCGAAGCGGTTTGCGGCGTGGCGTTGTACTTGGTGGACAGCGCGCCCATGGCGTCGAACAGATGGGTCAGACTCCAATGCACCTCCTCTCCACCGCCGGCGAATACGATATCCTGCTTGTCCCACTGGATCAGCTCGCCACCATGACCGATGCAGTGCGCGCCGGTAGCGCAGGCGGAACCGATGCTGTAATTGACGCCCTTGATCTTGAACGGCGTCGCCAGGCAGGCCGTGGTGGTGCTGCTCATGGTGCGCGGCACCATGTACGGCCCGACCCGTTTCAGGCCCTTGTTGCGCAGCAGATCGGCGGCCTCGACCATGTTCTGCGGACTGCCACCGCCGCTGCCAGCCACCAACCCGGTACGTGGACTGGACACCCTGTCCTCCGGGAGCTGGGCGTCGGCAATGGCCTCGCGCATGGCGATGTAGGTGAAGGCAGCAGCATCGCCCATGAATCGCAGGATCTTCCGATCGATCTGCTCCGCCAGGTTCACCCGCAACGGCCCGCGCACGTGCGAGCGCAAGCCCATTTCCTTGTAGTCTTCCGCGAATTCCAGACCACTGCGACCCTGCCGCAGCGATTCCAGCACTTCCCAGCGGTCGTTACCGATGCTGGACACGATACCGATACCGGTAATCACTACCCGTCTCATCGTCGCTACCCTCAAAAGCCGTCGGTCGAAGTGAACAATCCGACTCGCAGGTCCTTGCCGGTGTAAATGGTCCGACCATCGACCTCCATGGTGGCGTCGGCGATGCCCATGACCAGTTTACGCAGGATAACCCGCTTCATATGAATGTGATACGTCAGTTTATTGGCTTCCGGGCGTACCTGACCGGTGAATTTCACCTCGCCGCAGCCCAGCGCCCTCCCCCGCCCCTGGCCGCCCATCCAGCCAAGGAAAAACCCGACCAGTTGCCACATGGCGTCCAACCCCAGACAACCCGGCATGACGGGATCGCCGATGAAGTGACAGCCAAAAAACCAGAGGTCGGGATGAATATCCAGTTCTGCGACGATCTCGCCCTTGCCGTACTGACCACCTTCAGAGCCGATATGGACGATGCGGTCCACCATCAGCATGTTCGGCAGCGGCAACTGGGCGTTGCCGGGACCGAACAACTCGCCGCGGGCGCAGGCGAGCAGTTCCTCGCGGTTGTAACTGGACTTTTTATTCACGACCTGGGATATCCTGTAGTACAAGGGGAAAATTGAATTGAAAATTATAAAGGATTTCTACCGGCTGATGACCAAACGATTCATTGACAATTTTCCCATGTTGTTGTGAGGCCACTTTAGTGATCGCCCCCGACGCCCTGGTCCCGAACGCCATGCGGCTGGCGGAATACGCTCACCGCCAGCGCAATCACCGCCGCAAGGCTCCACCCGGCGAGGATCGTCCCGCCTATTTCCTGCATCTGACCGAGGTCGCATGGCTACTGATGGACAGCGGCATCCGCGATGATGAATCGGTTGCCGCCGCCTTCCTGCACGACATCATCGAGGATTGCGGCTACGACCAAGCCACGCTGGCAGAGGCCATCGGTAATGTGCAGGTGGCGGCCCTGGTCGCCGCCGTGTCGGAAACTGACAAAAGCCAGAGCTGGG
>JAGTSD010000280.1 GCA_018262135.1 Pseudomonadota bacterium
TGCGAATCCCCCGCGCCACCCGCAACGCCCGCGCCGGAAGCTGACCCGCCTCATCGGCCAGCAACTGCTCGGCGTTCAACACATCGGTTTTGACGAAGATATCCAGGTCGTCGTCCAGCGCCTCTTGCAACCGCTTGTGAATGAAGAAATCCGACTGGTTGCGGGCCACGTAGCGGCGCAAATGCCGGGCGATTTCTTCGGGCTGCACCCTGGCGATAGAGGCGGCCTTGCTGGCGATCTCCTCAAGCTGCGCCCTGGCTTTCTGGGCACCTTTGACATAATCAAGGATAACGCGCACCCTCACCCCCGGCCCCTCTCCCAGAGGGCGAGGGGAGTCCTGGACGATGGTGCGCAGCTTGTAGCTGGCCTTATCGGTGGGCTTTAACTCGGCGCGAGTTTGCTTCAGCGTCTCAGCGTCCACGCAAAATACCAGCCGCTGGCCGTTGCTCAGGCATACCGGGTAATCGGTGAAGACATCGCCGGACTTAATGTAATACATGTCCTCGGTCGCCCAGTGAAACTCGGTATCCTCACCCGAAGACCGAATATAGCGCGCGCCATTCCGGCCATAGCGACGCTGGACGATAAAATCGCCATCCTGATAATGGCGGGAGAAAAATTCGTACAGGCGATTCAACACTTCGGAGCGGTCGGCGCTGGCGCTGTAGGTGGTCTCCAGTTCCTCGCGCAGATTCCGGTAATCCATGACCTGCTGGCGCATGGCCGGAATCTTCTCGACACCAAGCAGGTACTTTTCCCGCTCGTCAGCCGATAAATGGGCCTTGATGCCCAACGCCTCCGCCATGCGCTGGAGTTCCAGCTTCTTCTCGTTGCGGGTCTCCTGACCGATGTGCTGAAATGCCCCCTCCAAAATCCCGGCCAGCTCGCCGCCCCGCAATACCGGCTGGCCGTGGTCCTCGACGATCTCGCCCAGAAACTCCCGTACCTTCTGGTTATGACGCCGGATGACGCGGTAAATCCCGAAATCCAGTTCCTCGGCTTCGCGCAACTGGAACAGTTCGCTCATCAGCCCGATAAAGCGGGTTTCGGGGGATTCACAGAGCGTCTCGGTCAACTGGGCAATCCATCAACAATGGGTGAGGTTCAGAGACTCATTTCGCTGCTCGGCGGAGGATGATCCGTTTGCGCCCGCGCCGCTGCGTTGATCCGCGCCAGCCAGGCTTGTTCATCCCGGCAATCGAACAGCGCCTCGCCGAGATCTTCAAGAACGAGCAATTGCTGAATCTGCTCCAGCACCGGTGCGCTCTGCTCGGCGACAGTTTCACCAAACTGGCGGCGAACCTGCCGCAGCAACATGCGTCGTTGCGATTCCATGCCCTTTTCCACGCCCTTTTCCATGCCCTTTTCCATACCCTTTTCCATGCCCTTTTGTATGCCGATTCGTTCTACACTGGTCACGTAACGCATTTGTGTCGCCTCCTCGTGATCCTGGACTTCTACCCAAAGCTGATTTTCCAGCGCCGCTGGCAGTTGCAGCAGCCAGTCAATGACCCGGAACAGCTCCAAAATATCCTGCCGCGCCCAGCCGCGCCGATACAGGCTCCTGATCAGTTGCAACTTGCTCTGATAGCGGCGAGCAGGATCCCCAGCGGTGGCCTCCGCCTGTAAATGGGCCTGCACGACGACGGCAAAGGGATTGGCCGACTGCATCATTTCCGCCTCGCGGTCGCGGTAGTCCTGAAGGCAGACCACCGGGAACGTGAACCGGGTTTCGCCGCCCCAGCGACCGTAGCCGAACTGCCCGACAGTTTGGCCCCGCCCCTCGCCCAACACCGCCAGACTGACCACAGGGCGGGCGTAGCGGTCAAACAAGCGATAGTTGTACGTGAACATCCGCCGGGCGAAATCGGCTTCCCGTTGCCCCTGTACTTCGATATGCACCAGCAGCCAGTCTTCCTGGCCATCGCGGGTAGTCACCTGCACCAGCTTATCGGCCCAGCGCCGCCCCAGCCGGGCATCGCGGACCACCTTTTGCAGTTCCTTGTCGAGAAAGCGATAGCCATGTTCCCAGGCGACGTCGGCGTGAGCGGCGGGGAAGAACCAGGCGAGAAAGGCGGGAAAGAAGCGTTCCAGTACTTCTTTCCACGGCGAATCGTAGTCGTCGCTCACAGCACGCCCTTGGGATACGACCCCAGCACCCGGAACAGGCTGGCCTGTTCGCTCAACTCGGCCAGCGCCCTGGCGACCGGCTCGTCCTGGGCATGACCGTCGAGGTCAATGAAGAACACGTAATCCCACATCCCCCGCCGCGAGGGCCGCGATTCGATCCGGTTCATGCTCACGTTGTTGCGAGCCAGCGGCTCCAGCAATTTAAACAGCGCGCCCGGCCGGTTGAGCGAGGCCACCAGCAACGCGGTCTTGTCATCGCCGGAAGGCTGGATCGGCTGGGTGCCGATGATCAGGAACCGGGTGGTGTTGTTCGGCTCGTCCTCGATATTGCGCACCAGGGTCGGCAACGCATAAATATCCGCCGCACACTGACCGGCGATCGCCGCCGCATCCGGTTCATCGCGCACCCGCCGCGCCGCCTCGCCGTTGCTGCCGACCTCGATTTGTTCGACGCGCGGCAGGTTGGCGTCCAGCCATTCCCGGCATTGCGCCAGCGACTGCCGGTGCGAATAGATGCGCCGAATTGCCTGGAGATCGGCGGCGCAGGTAATCAGATGATGGTTGATGCGCATCTGCACCTCGCCGCAAATCCGCAGCGGCGATTGCAGGAACATGTCCAGGGTATGATTGACCACGCCCTCGGTGGAGTTCTCCACGGGCACCACCCCGTAATCGGCGGAACTGGCTTCAACCTCGCGGAACACCTCGTCAATCGCCCGCAGCGGGATGCTGTGAATGGACTTGCCGAAATGCTTGAGCGCGGCAGCCTGCGTAAAAGTCCCTTCCGGGCCGAGAAAGGCGATCCTCAGCGGTTCCTCCAGCGCCAGGCAGGCTGACATGATCTCGCGGAACAGCCGGGCCATTGCCTCGTTGCTGAGCGGCCCCCGGTTGGCTTCGATCACCCGCCGCAACACTTGCGCTTCGCGTTCCGGGCGGTAGAAATTGCCGGTGGCACCCGATGCCTGCTTGATTGCGCCGACCTGTTGCGCGCAGCGCGCCCGCTCGGCGATCAGCGTCTGAATGTGCCGGTCGAGGCTATCGATTTGTTCCCGCAGCGCCTGCAAGCGATCCGCTTCGTTCATGCGTCCTCCCCGCCCTCTTCACCGGCGTCCGGCGCCAAACCGTCATCGTCCACCGGCGACTCGCCGTTGCCGTCCGCCTCGCCGATGCTTTCGATTTTCTCGATCCCGGTCAGCTTCTCGCCGCCTTGCAATCGGATCAGCGTAACGCCCTGGGTGTTGCGGCTCACCAGCGAAATTTCCTCGACCCGGGTCCGTACCAGGGTGCCGCCATCGGTGATCAGCATGATCTCGTGGTCGCTTTCCACCTGCACCGCGCCGACCAGTCGCCCGTTGCGCTCGGAGGTCTGGATGGCGATGACGCCCTGGCCGCCGCGGCCCTTGCGGGGATAGTCATCCACCGGAGTGCGCTTGCCGTAGCCGTTTTC
>JAGTSD010000281.1 GCA_018262135.1 Pseudomonadota bacterium
ACGGGTTGGTGGATTTCGACGACGTTTGCTACGACGACCACGCCGATCTGCTCTGCCCTCTTCATGCTGGAACCCAAGGCCAGCAATCAGATAGAGAATGAAGTCGTGCTCGCCAAGCAGGAAGCAGCGCTTCAATGGTGTGCGAACGCCTCGCATCATGCGGCGACCCATGGCGGTAAACCCTGGCGCTACCTGCTGATTCCGCACGATGCAATTGCGGAGAATCACACGCTCGTCGGTTTGGCGGCGCGGTTTGGTGGATGACCGCGCGCTGTCAAACACCAAACCCGACCCCCGTTCCAGCAGCACGCGTTTCGATTTGACGCTGACCCAAGCATGGCATATGCTCGGCCTATGCAAAATCAGGGGTAGCCCTCATGTCGAACCCAACCCTCGAACGCCGTGCCCGCCTGTTCCGCAACGGCCGCAATCAGGCCGTGCGCATCCCGCGCGAATTCGAGCTGCCGGGCGATGAAGTTATCCTCCATAAGGAGGGTGATCGCCTGATCTTGGAGCCGGTGGACAAACCGGGTCGCTTGCTGGAATTGCTGGCCACACTGGAATCCATCGAGGATCCCTTCCCCGATGTGGATGAAGGATTGTTGCCACTGGACGATGTTCGGCTATGAATGGCCTTCGCTATCTGTTGGATACGAATATGGTGTCGGACCTTGCCCGGCATCCGGATGGCCGGGTGGTGCGGCGCATTGCGGCGGTCGGGGTTGAACGGATCGGTATTAGCATCATCGTCGCGTGTGAGCTACGCTTTGGCGTGATCAAAAGTGGATCGCAGCGCTTGGCGCGGCATGTGAACCTGGTGCTTGAACAGGTGGCGATCCTTCCGCTGGAGCCGCCGGTTGAAGAACACTACGCCGATATTCGCAATACGCTGGAGCGCGCGGGTACACCCATCGGCCCAAACGACCTGTTGATCGCCGCTCACGCCCGCGCGCTGGGGTTGATGCTGGTCACCGACAACGTGCGCGAATTCTCCCGCGTGCCGGGACTGCGGGTCGAAAACTGGCTGGCCGAATCGTCTGAAACGGGTCCCGCGCCGTGAGCCAGTGTTCGATCCGTTTCTACGAGGAATTGAACGATTTTCTGCCACCGGAGCGGCGCAAGGTTTGTTTCAGTCACGACTTCCAGCGGCGCGCTTCTATCAAGGACATGATCGAGGCGCTGGGTGTCCCGCATACCGAAGTAGATTTGATTCTGGTCAATGGTGAGTCGGTAGACTTCTCCTACATCGTCCGGGATGGCGACCGGATCAGCGTCTATCCCACGTTCGAGTCCTTCGACATTCAACCGCTGGTCCGGGTCCGGCTCCGTCCGCTGCGGACCAGTCGCTTCGTGCTGGACGTGCATCTCGGCAAGCTGGCCCGCTATCTGCGGCTGCTCGGGTTCGACGCGCTCTACCGTAACGATTACGACGATGCAGAACTGGCACGCCTAGCCAGCGTCGAGCAGCGGATCCTGTTGACCCGCGACCGCGACCTGTTGAAGCGGGCGATGGTGACGCACGGGTTTTTCGTGCGCGCGACTGACCCGCGCCGGCAGATCGAGGAAGTTCTGGATCGACTGGACCTCTACCGTGCGATCCAGCCGTTTCTGCGGTGCACCCGTTGCAACGGCCTGCTGGCGGCGACGCCCAAGCGCCAGGTCTGGGAACGCCTGGCCCCCAAAACCCGTCTCTACGTCGAGATGTTCTGGACGTGCGGGCAGTGTGGCCAAGTGTATTGGGAAGGTAGCCACCTGCCGCATATCCGCCGCTTTATCGAGGCCCTGCAAGCGCATGCCGACAGCGCAACGCCGTTCGCTGGACAAATGGCTGGGGCTGGGAAATGATGCGCGGGCGCCACGCCGGTTCCAAAGGACAGGCGGGCGCATTCCATCGCGCCAACCACTTTCAAGGATCAGCCATGCGTTCGCGGTTACTGATTGCGTTGCTCTTGGCGTCGGGTCCGACCTGGGCCCAGAACGCCGCGAATTCTCCCGGTCTGGAACCGATTGCCGATGGTCCTCCAGAAGCGTCACGGGAACAAAATGTCCCGGCCCCGGAAGTCACCATCCGCCAGCAGGGCGATCAGGGTTCTGTGGAGGAGTATCGTGCCGGGGGCGTGCTGTACATGATCAAGATCAACCCCACCAAGGGTGCGCCCTATTATCTGGTGGATACCGACGGCGACGGCAATCTCGAAACCCGCTACAACGACTTGCAGGGCGGATTGCTGATTCCGGCCTGGGTGCTATTGCGCTGGTAGGCGCCATTCGGCGCTTTCCCGCCGCAACTGGGTTCGGATCTGGGTTCGCTCCGCTGTTTTGGACTGCTGGTGCGCGCCGCCCTTGCGCAGGATCGGCGCAGCGGCGACCGGGTTGCGGCGTAGCCGCTGGATGATGATTTTCTCCATATATTGTGTTCTCCATGCTGGAAGTTGGTCGGCCCCTGAGGCAGACCCGCTGGCTTTTAGTGATCGGGAATCTGACCGCCCCATGCAAAAAACCCTGGATGACGGCTGTCACCCAGGGTTTTCCAAATCGGAAAGCAGGCTCGGAAGACAACCAGGGCCTTCCGGAAACCGCCCGGAAAGTTTCACATGATGGCGTGTTCTGATAGAAGCATGTGAAAACCTCCCAAGCGCTGGCGCGGCATGAATCGCCGATGGGTATGGACAAGAATTCTTACAAAGCGTTCAAAATATAGGCGACTTTTCTGCGCTTGTCAAAATGCCGCTTCTGCCGGGGTGCAATCCTCCCGGCGTCTGATAAATTTGCCGGGAACCTGGCGTTCCCACCGAGCGCCAACCCCCTCCAAACCATCAAGGAGAAGCACATGCAGCGTCGCGTGTTCATCAGGAATGCCAGCCTTGGGCTGGCTGCCGCTACCGGCGCGGCAGCCGTTCCCACCCTTACCTGGGCGGAGGATCTGCCCACCATCAAGTGGCGAATGGCATCGAGCGTCCCGAAGACTCTGGACACCATCTATGGCGTCGCCGAGGTAATGGTTAAGCGGATTGCCGATCTGACCGAAGGCAAATTCGAGATTCGCGTATTCGCGGGCGGCGAGATCGTGCCGCCGACCGGGGTGCTGGACGCCGTGCAGCAGAATACAGTGGAATGCGGCCAGACCTGCGGCTATTACTACCATGGCAAGAACAAGGCGTTCTCCCTGGATACGGCGATTCCCTTCGGCCTGAACGCCCGTCAGATGAACGCCTGGTGCTACTTTGGCGACGGCTTGGCGATCCTTCGGGAATTCTTTGCCAAATACAACGTTGTCAATTTCCCCGGCGGTAATTCCGGTACCCAGATGGGCGGCTGGTTTCGCAAGGAAATCAAGTCGCTGGACGATCTGAAAGGCTTGAAGATCCGTATCCCTGGCTTCGGCGCCGAGGTGTTCCTGGCGCTGGGCGCGGTGCCGCAAGCTCTGCCCAGCGCCGAGATTTATCCAGCCTTGGAGCGCGGCGCGATTGATGCCGCCGAGTGGGTGGGTCCCTACGACGATGAAAAACTGGGGCTTTACAAGGTTGCCAAGTTCTATTACTACCCGTCCTGGTGGGAGCCGGGGCCGATGTTCAACCTCCGAATGTTGGCGGGTTATGACGCCAGGAATCCGCCGGCGATCCAGCGGCTGGCCCAGAATGGCGTTCAGCTCAAGCGCTATCCCGACGATGCGATGAAGGCGGCTTACGAGGCGGCGCAGAAGATTTACGCCGAGGAATCGGCCAGGAATCCCGACTTCAAGAAGATTTACGATTCGCAGCGGGCGTTCCAGCAGGTCTCGGACATCTGGATGGGACTGGCGGAAAATACCCTGGCGAGCTTCATGCAATCGCAGTTGCGCAAGAAGTAATCTTGATCATCAACCTGAGGAGTCAAACATGCAGCGTCGCGAGTTCATCAGGAAAGCCGGTCTGGGGCTGGCCGCCGCCACCGGCGCGGCCGCCGTTCCCGCCATCGCCCGGGCGGAGAATCTGCCCACC
>JAGTSD010000282.1 GCA_018262135.1 Pseudomonadota bacterium
CTGCTACTTTTCCACCCTCGGCCCCCAATCGCTCGTCTATACTGACCCGGTTTTTCCATGACCCGACTCAGGAGAATCCGGTGATCTATTCCCTCGGCGACCGCAAGGTCGAATTCCATGGCGAAGACTGGTTCATCGCCGACAACGCCACTGTGATCGGCTCGGTGGTGCTCGAACAGAACGCCAGCATCTGGTTCAACGTGGTGGTGCGGGGCGACAACGACGTCATCACCATCGGCGAAAATTCCAACATTCAGGACGGTTCGATCCTGCACACTGATCCCGGCATCCTGCTCACCATCGGCCGGGATGTCACCGTCGGCCATCTGGCCATGCTGCACGGCTGCATCGTCGGCGACAACAGCCTGATCGGGATCAAGAGCCTGATTATGAACCGGGCGGTGATCGGCAAAAACTGCCTGATCGGCGCCAACAGCCTGATCCCGGAAGGCAAGGTCATCCCGGACGGTTCGCTGGTGATGGGTTCGCCCGGCAAGATCGTGCGTTCGCTGACGGAACCGGAAATCGCAAAATTGCGCCTGTCCGCCGGCCGCTACGTGGAAAATTTCAAACGCTTTAAGCGTGATCTGCGCCGGCAGGCTTGACGTGGCGACTGTTCTGGAAGACCGTCTGGAACTGGCGATCCGGCAGGTCGGCACGACCATCCTCGGCAAGGACAAGGAACACGCCATCCGCCTGGCGCTGAGCTGCCTGCTGGCGCGCGGCCACCTGCTGATCGAGGACCTGCCGGGCATGGGCAAGACCACCCTGGCCCACGCCCTGGCCCGTTGTCTGGGCCTGCAATACCAGCGTATCCAGTTCACCAGCGACCTGTTGCCGGCGGACATCCTCGGCGCGGCGGTGTACGAACGCCAGCGCGAGACGTTCGTATTCCATCCCGGCCCGATTTTCGCCCAACTGATCCTGGCCGACGAGATCAACCGCGCCACGCCCAAGACCCAGAGCGCGCTGCTGGAGGCGATGGAGGAGGGGCAGGTGACCATCGAGGGTGAGACCCGCAGGCTGCCGGAGCCGTTCTTCGTCATCGCCACCCAGAATCCCGCCTATCAGATCGGCACCTTCCCGCTGCCCGAATCGCAGCTCGACCGCTTTCTGATGCGGATCGAACTGGGCTATCCCGACGCTCAGGCCGAACGGCTGCTGCTGGAGGGCGAGGATCGGCGCGAGGTGCTGGCGCGGCTGCCAGTGTGCCTGACCCCCGCCCAGTTGCACGAGGCGCAGATTCAGGTGGCCGGCATTCACGCCGCGCCGCCGTTGCTGGACTACGTGCAGGGCCTGCTGGCGTTCTCGCGCCAGTCCAGCCTGTTTCGCGGCGGTCTGTCGCCGCGCGCCGGGCTGGCCCTGCTGCGGGCGGCGCGGGCCTGGGCGCTGTTGCACCGGCGCGGCCACGTCCTGCCCGAGGACGTGCAGACGGTGCTGCCGGCGGTGGTGGGGCATCGGCTGCATCCCGGCGACGAGCATCTGGAGCAGTCAGCCGCGGATCTGGTGGACCGCCTGCGCGCCGCTGTGGCCCTCCCGGTCTGAAGCCGGGACCATGGGCGCGTTGTGGCGGCGGTTCGAGAACTGGGTGATGCGCGGCCAGCGGCCATCGAATCAACCGGTCCGGTTAACCCGCCGCCGCATCTACATCCTGCCCACCGGGCAGGGCTACGCCTTCGCCGCTCTCCTGTTCGTGCTGTTCCTGTGGTCCATCAATTACAGCAACAGCATGGGATTCGCCTTCACCTTTCTGCTAACGGCGGTGGCGCTGAACAGCATGTGGCAGGCGCACGACAACCTGCTGGGGCTGATCGTGGATTCCGGCGGGGCCGAACCGGTGTTCGCTGGCCAGGAGGCGCGCTTCACCTTCCGGCTGGAAAACCCCGATCCCAAGCCGCGTTACGGTATTGCCCTGCAAGTCCATGACCAGCCGCCGCGCTACGTGGATGTGCCGGCCAGCGGCGCGACGGTGGCGACCCTGGCGGTGGCCGCCGAGCGGCGCGGCTGGCTGCATCCTGGGCGAATTCGAGTGCTGACCCGTTATCCGCTGGGGTTGCTGCAAGCGTGGAGCTGGGTGGAATTCGAGCAGGGATGTCTGGTCTATCCCCAGCCCCGGGGCCGGCGGCCACTGCCGGCGGCGTTGCCGAGCAGTACGGGGACCGGTCTGGGCGAACAGGGCCTGGGCAGCGAGGATTATGCCGGGTTCCGGCCGTATGCTCCCGGCGACTCGCCACGCCGGATCGCCTGGAAGGCTGCGACCCGTGGCGGGCCCTTGCTGGTCAAACAGTTCACCGATCAGGCCCGGCCCGAACTGTGGCTGGACTGGCGGCTGCTGGAGAGCGACGGCGTCGAACCCCGGCTGGCTCAACTCTGTCAATGGGTGCTGAAAGCCGAGAGCGAAGACCGCCGCTACGGCTTGCAGTTGCCGGGCGCGCGGATTCCGCCCGCCCAGGGCGACGCCCATCGCCGCCGCTGCCTGGAGGCGCTGGCGCTGTTTTAATCCTGCCACACTTTGCCGGGGAACGCTGACGGGCGGCTGGCTACACCGCAAACCGTCGGTCGATTTCCGCCAGTGCCTTCCCGATAGCGCTGATCCGGGTCCTGGCAACGCCCCATTCCCGGGCCAGGGAATGCCATTGTGAAGTGGCAGTTCTGACCTGCTCGACGATCTCGCGCCAGTTTCCGATGCCGGCCTGGCGGGCGATCTGCTCGATCTGCTTCAAGCCGGGATTGCCGCTGCCGGCGATGTCCGTTGCGTGTTCGTTGCGCATCCCGGCGCTGAAGGTGAGATCGTAGGCCGGGGCCAGCCGCCAGCCGCTCTCCTGGCGGATGAATGAAAAGTTGCGGGTATGGTCGTCCTTGTTGTGGGCCAGGACATTGAACACCATCAGACGAAACGCCCCCGCGACCTCTCGGACATCCCGGGTCAGATGGAGGGTTGCGCCGAGGACGCTGTCGTAACCCACCGAGGGATAGCGGTGACTGGCGTACAGGTAGCCGGACAGCGTCAGGATGTGGCGCTTGTCATTGCCGTCGCGGTCAAAGCGACGCGTGGCGAACAGCGCTTCGGCGCGCTGGCCGATGCGCACCAGGATCAGACGGGATTCTGGCGTCTCAACGCCAGCCAGGCGCGCCATGGCCGCGTAAACCTGTTCGATGCGCCCCATGTCCGGCGGGTCGTCCCGCGCCCGGAACTTGACCAGCCAATGGTCGTAACCCTCGGGCAGGGGACTGAATCCCGACTGACAGGTTGTCGCATCGTTTGAGAGCGCCACCGTCACCTTGGGCCGGGCGCCGCCGGGCGAACCGCCCTGAATATACAACTGCGGCAATACGTCCGGCGTTTTTCCCGCCAGTACGGCCTGCGCCGCCTGCGCCAGGGTGGCGATATCAACCGTTTCGGGAATGTTCCCCACAGGCAGGGCCGGTTCGTATTCCAGGGCGCCCATGCCCCGATCACCCAGGTAGGCCAGGCGATCCAGGGGGGTGATGCTCTGGATTTCCTCGCCAAGAGTCTGGCGGAAAAAGCGATCCATCAGCAACAAACCCCAGCCGTCCGGCAGCGAGTCGTGGAACACTCCATGCAACCCGTCGAACACCTCCGGGCGCTTGGGCAACTGGACGCTTGGGTTAAAATCCAGCGAACCTGGCGCGAGATCAAAACCCCCTGCGATCCAGTCGGGATCGTATTGGAAGTAAATGCGCCCGCGCTCGCCCAGCCCAAGCTGTCCGACGTTCTGGCCAGCGAGACGGACGCTCAGGCGCGCGACGGGAATCATCCGCGTCCGCGCCGGCGTGGGGTGGAGCAAACCTGCTGGATCGAAACCGGTGGTTTTTCCGGGAACAGTGCGGCGAATTCATCCAGGCCATCCAGGATGCTGGCCAGCCGCAGCAAACGATCCAGGGCAATGTAACCGGTGGTTTCGAAGCGCTTGATCGTACTTTCCGGCACCCCGGATCGGGCGGAAAGGCTGCGGCGCGACAGGTTTTCGGCCAGCCGGCGGGCCTTGGCGCGAGCGGCGATCATTTTGCGCACGGCTTCGGGGGTTTGAAAAATAAGAGGTCGCATAGTGTCCATTATAAGCTAGAAAGGCCTTTAATGGATCATTAGTGGTCTGTAATTTTTTCCTGCTTTGCCTTTAGTTCACCGTTTCCGGTTCAGCGCCAGCAGCCGGCGCAACACTTCTTCGTCGTTCAGGTCCACGGGCCAGCCGTAGGCGGCGGCCACCGCTGCATCGAGGGCGCGGTGGGCATTGGCCAGCCAGGCGGGGCGCTGGTTATAAAGATGGGTCAGCGTGCGCTTCTTCAACTCGGCGGCGTGTTCGGGCTTTGGGATGATCCGGTCGGGATAACCCGGCACGACTTCGGGAACCCGATCCACCCATGGTGGAGGATTCAGCCAGTTTTCGCGCAATTCGTTCAGCTTGCGGGCGGCGTCGGCAATGGCTTGGGCGCGGGGATCATCGGCGTAGGCGCTGGCGGGGAGGTTGGGGGTCAGGCCAGCCGGGAAAGGGAAGGTCTCGAAGCAACGAGTGGAGTTGTAAACAGGATCGTTACCAACCCCTAATCTACCACCTAATGCTGTAGCCCAGACGACATGGAAACGTGAAGAGAGGATGCCAAAAGTTTCATCGTCATCATGCGGAATCACCACCAATTTGTGCTCTGGTGCAACACAGACAGGTAGCCA
>JAGTSD010000283.1 GCA_018262135.1 Pseudomonadota bacterium
TCCAGTTCGGCCAGTGCTTCGTCGAAGTAGAAACAGACCTTGGGAATCTGCTTTTCCTCTTCCGCCGGCAGGTCGTAGAGATCCTTGTCCATCGGATCGCCTGGATGGATCTTGTTCTGGATGCCGTCCAGGCCGGCCATCATCATCGCCGCGAAGGCCAGATACGGATTGCCGGTCGAATCGGGGAACCGCACCTCGATGCGGCGGCCCTTCGGGCTGCTGACATAGGGGATGCGGATCGAAGCCGAGCGGTTGCGGGCCGAGTAGGCCAGCATCACCGGCGCTTCGAAATGGGGCACCAGCCGCTTGTAGCTGTTGGTGGAAGCGTTGGTGAAGGCGTTCAGGGCCTTGGCGTGCTTGATGATGCCGCCGATGTAGTACAGCGCGGTTTCGGACAGGCCGGCGTACTGATCGCCGGCGAACAGATTGACGCCGCCCTTGGCCAGGGACTGGTGGACGTGCATGCCGCTGCCGTTGTCGCCGACCAGTGGCTTGGGCATGAAGGTGGCCGTCTTGCCGTAGCTCTGGGCGACGTTCTGGACCACGTACTTCAGGACTTGCACCTCGTCGGCCTTGCGCACCAGGGTATCGAAGCCGACGCCGATTTCGCACTGGCCGGCGGTGGCGACTTCGTGGTGATGCACTTCCACCCTCAAACCCGCCTGCTCCAGGGCCAGGCACATGGCGCTGCGGATGTCGTGCAGGGAATCGACCGGCGGCACCGGGAAATAACCGCCCTTGATGCCTGGCCGATGGCCGAAGTTGCCACCCTCATAAGCGCGTTCGGAGTTCCAACCGGCCTCGGATGAATCAATTTTGTAAAAACAGCCGCTGATGTCGGCGCCCCAGCGAATGTCATCGAAGATGAAGAATTCGTTTTCCGGGCCGAAGTAGGCAGTGTCGGCGATGCCGGTGGATTTCAGATACGCCTCGGCGCGGCGGGCCAGCGAGCGCGGGTCGCGTTCGTAACCCTGCATGGTGTTGGGCTCGATGACGTCGCAGGTCAGGATCAGGGTCGGCTCTTCGAAGAAGGGATCGACGAAGGCGGTGACCGGATCGGGCATCAGAATCATGTCCGACTCCTGGATACCCTTCCAGCCGGCGATGGACGAACCGTCGAACATCTTGCCGTCCTCGAACACGTCCTCGTCCACGGCGCTGACGGGCACGGTGACGTGCTGTTCCTTGCCGCGGGTATCGGTGAAGCGATAGTCCACGAACTTGATGCCTTTTTCCTCGATCAGCTTCATCACATCAGCAGCATTCATTGTCATTCATTCCTCGGGTTTTAAAAGACTTCGGTCGTGATTGGAAAAGTCGTTAATGGGGTTGCCATATGCCATGCCCGCCGTGATTAGCAGGAACCGTGCCACGGGAATTTTTCCAGCCATAACCGTCAACTGGGTAGGCCCTGGCCCGGGCGGGCGGCCCGGATTGCCCCAGTATAGGGCAAAGGTGGGGATGCTTGCGCCATTCAGGGGCAAAGAGCCAAGCCCTCAACCGGGTTGCGCCAGGATGCCCGGGTTCGGGAGGTGACGGTGGATGTGCCCACCGGTCGGGTGACGGTGGAAACCGAGGGGGATAGCCGGGCGGAACTGAGTGCCACGCTGAAAACGCTGGGCTATCCCGAGAAGGTCTGAGAAAAGATAGAAACCCCTCGCCCGCCAGCGGGAGAGGGGCAGGGGTGAGGGGCGTGTTGCAGCGGTTTAGAAGCGGGTGCCGATGGTCAAGCCGACCACCCAGGGGTTGATGTCCACCGTGCCGATCCCCACGCCGTTGAGCTTGGCATCGCTGCTGATGTCGATGTAGCGGAGATCGGCATTCACGAACCAGTTGGGCGCCACGTCGATATCGATGCCGAGTTGCCCGGCCACGCCCCAGGAATCATCCAGCTTGAGGCTGTCTCTTTCCAGCGCGCCCTTGGTGTCTTCGTCGAAGAACGCGGTGTAATTCAGACCGATCCCGACATACGGGCGAACGCTGCTTTCCGGCGTGAAGAAATACTGCAGGCTAAGCGTCGGGGGCAGATGAGAGGTTTCGGCGACGGTGCCCGCGCCCGACAGTTGGATATCGTGCTGGAACGGCAGGGCGAGGAGCAACTCGATGCCAATGTTCGGGTCGACCATGTAAGTGAAGTTGAAACCCAGGCTGTAGCCATCGTCCACGTTGAGATTTGCGCCGGTGCCCAGCACATTGCTCAGGTTGTCGGATTCCGGGAACACCCCGTAGGCGCCGATTCGGAACAGCCAGTTGCCGGCCTCGTAAGCTTGGGCGGTTCCCGCCAGCAGACCGGCGGCCAAGGCAGCAGCCAGGGCGCTTTTCGCAATTTTCATGGACATCGTTAATCTCCTAAGGCATTTCGGGTTAAAAAACTCGCGTCGCTATTGTGTACTATCCACAACAAAATAGTCAAAAGCAACGTAATGTATCAATAATATCATTGGATGGCGTTAGTCCTCCTCCAACGGCGGCAACACCTGAACGACCTCCTCGAAGGTGGTCAGCCCGGCGGCGATCTGCAAGGCAGCGCTCACCCGTAACGGACGCATCCCTTGCGCGCCCGCGCGGCGGCGGAGTTCGTCCGCGTCCATCTCGGGTCGGAGCAGGCGGCGCAATTCCAGCGTTATGGTGAGCAGTTCATACAGACCGACCCGGCCCAGATAGCCGGTGTTACGGCACTCCGGGCAACCGCGCGGCGCCCGGATGGTCGCCGGCTTCGGCAAGGGCCAGGGGCGGGTCATCGCTTCCCACAGGGCGTCGTCAATCTCGCCAGCTTGCTTGCAATGCGGGCACAGGGTGCGCACCAGCCGCTGCGCCATGACCCCGATCAGCACGTTCTGAATCAAATAGTGGGGTACGCCGAGATCGAGCAATCGAGTCACTGCCGAGGCGGCGTCGTTGGTGTGCAGGGTCGAGAGCACCAGATGCCCGGTCAGCGCCGCCTGGACCGCCATCTGCGCCGTTTCCAGATCGCGAATTTCGCCGATCATGATGATGTCGGGGTCCTGCCGCAACAGGGTGCGAATGCCCTGGGCGAAGGTCAGTTCGATGGACGGCTGGACCTGCATCTGATTGAGTTCCGGCACCACCATTTCGATGGGGTCCTCGACCGTGCAGACGTTGACCTCGGGAACCGCCAACTGCTTGAGGGTGGTGTACAGGGTAGTGGTCTTGCCGGAACCGGTCGGTCCCGTCACCAGCACGATGCCGTGTGGCCGGCTGATCATCGCCCGCCAGGCGGTCTCCTCAGCAGGCGCGAAACCGAGTTGGTTAAAGTTCTTGGTGACCGTGTCCGGATCGAAAATGCGCAGCACGCATTTTTCGCCGAAGGCGGTAGGCATGGTGGACAACCGCAGTTCGATCTCCCGGCCAGCCGGCGTGCGGGTTTTGATCCGGCCATCCTGGGGCCGGCGCTTTTCCGCCACGTCCATCCGCCCCAGAATCTTGATGCGGCTGGTGACCGCGCCCATCACCGCTGGCGGCAGTTGATAAATCGCGTGCAGCACGCCATCAATCCGAAAGCGAATGTGCCCCTGCTCGCGGCGCGGCTCCAGATGGATGTCGCTGGCCCGCTGGGAAAAAGCATATTGCAGCAGCCAGTCCACGATCTGCACGATCGGGCGCTCGTCGGCGCTCAGTTCGCCACGCCGGCCCAGTTCCAGCAACTGCTCGAAGTTGAGGATGCCCGAGGTCGGCTCCATCACGCCGCGCAGCGCGCCGCGCACCGAGCGCGATACGCCGTAGAATTCCAACTGGTAGCGGCTGATGTCGAGCGGGCTGGCGATGACCCGTTCGATATCCTTGCGCAGGGTTTGCCGCAACACCTCGCGCCATTCGTTCAGATATGGCTCGGTGGTGGCGAACACCACGCGCTGTTCGTCCGTCGCGACCGGCAGGATGTGGTAGCGGGCGGCGTACTCGTAGGAGACGAACGGCAACAGCCGCTCGACCGCGGCGATGTCCAGCTTGAGAGGATCGATGCGCAGATACGGCAATCCGACTTTGCCGGCCAGCCACTCGGTCAGCAGTTCCAGACTCAACACCGGATGCGGTGGCTGAACCTGGCGCAACTGCTTGTTGGCGATCACTACCAGGGGATGCAGTTCGCCACGTTCCGCCCGGGACTCTGCGCCCACCCGTTCGACATCGGCCCTGGCCACCAGCCCATCGGCGACCAGTTCATCCAGCACTTCCTTCAGACTCAAGCGGTGTTCGGGCAGGCGCGGCCGTGGGGACGGGCTGGAACGGGGCTCGCCGTTGGTCGGCGTGGGAAAGGTCGCCGGCGTGGCAAACGCGGGCGGATTCACAGGACTTCCAGCTTGGCGTAGGCCACCACCAGCCACTTGGGACCGCCCGCCTTGGGAAAATCCACCCGCGCCCGGGCGTGGTAGCCGGCGCCCTCGACCTCCAGCACCACTCCCTCGCCGAACTGGGGATGGCGCACCCGCTGCTTGGGCCGCAAACCGGCGGGCGCGTGAGTCACGGTGGCGGCGGGTGGAGCCGCAAGCGGGCTTTTGCCCCGCCGTTTCGCCCGGGCGCGGACGTCATGGGTCAGTTCCTCGGGGATTTCCCGGACGAAGCGCGAGGGCGAAGGATAGTTTTCGCGGCCATACCAGTTGCGCCGCTCGGCGTGACAGAGGTATAGCCGTTTCTGGGCGCGGGTGACGCCGACGTAGGCCAGCCGCCGTTCTTCCTCCAACTGGCGCGCTTCCGCCGTCGAACGGCTGTGCGGGAACAGCCCTTCCTCCAGTCCGACCAGGAACACCAGCGGGAACTCCAGCCCCTTGGCCATGTGCAGGGTCATCAACTGC
>JAGTSD010000284.1 GCA_018262135.1 Pseudomonadota bacterium
AATCAGCGAGGGTTTCGGACTGGCCGATATCGGCCACGAATCCGCGCGTGAGTTTGAAACGAATCCAGAATCAGCGAGGGTTTCGGACGGACTGCGCTATAGCGGATAAGTGAGCGAGGTAGCCGGTGAATCGGGAACCGGCACACCTTGCGGCTGCGGGCAACCCGCCTGCTCCACCCTCGTTCGAACCTATCGTACATCACACACGCCCGCGGGATGACGAGAGGCGACTTTGCTCCTGCTGCTTACACAGGGCTTACAACGGAAAAAGGCTTACCGGATTGAGTTCGGTAAGCCTTTGTTTTACTGGTGGGCCGTGTGCGATTCGAACGCACGACCAACAGATTAAAAGTCTGCTGCTCTACCGACTGAGCTAACGGCCCACGAAAGGCCGGTCATGGTACAACAATCCATCAAAATCGCAAGACTTGATGAACGTTAGCGCAAGGACTGCAACCGCCGTTCGGCCAGGCTGGCCGCCTGGGTGTTGGGATAGACCTGCACCAGCCTTTGCAGTACGTCGCGCGCCCGGGCGACATCCCCCTGCTCGGTATAGATGTAGCCCAGCTTCAGCAACGCATCCGGCAACCGCCCGCTTTTCGGGTGATTCAGGCCAAGAACAATGAACGCCTCCTTGGCCGCGTTGTAATCCCGGCTCAGGTAGTAGGCCTCCCCTAGCCAGTATTGGGCATCACCCACTAGACCGCCGTTCGGATGCGCCTGCAGAAAACGCTGCCACGCCGTGATCGCTTCGGGGTAGCGCCCTTCGCGCAATTCACCTAGAGCCGCGTCGAACTCCGCCTGTTCCGTACTGGCCGCAACTGCTGGCGACGCGGCGGAAGACGGCTGAGCCGGACCCGGTTGGCTACGGGACTCCTCCGGTGGCCTCGCCACCGGCGGCACGGCGGGTGGCGGGGGGGACGCCGGATAGCCAGGCGCCGCCCGTTCCCGGATGAACGTTTCAAGTTGATACCGTTGCAGTTCCAACTCTCCACGGATTTGCCGGACTTCGGCCTCCAACTGTTCGATGCGTTGGAACAGTTCCAGGATCAATTCGTTATCCGGCGGATCTTCCTGGGCGCAAACCGAGCCGGGCGACAGCCAGACGCCCAGCACCAGCACCATCAGCCACACGAAACCGTACCTGGCCATGAGAAGGCGTTTCGGTTAGTAGACAATTTCTACGCGCCGGTTCAGCGCGTAGCTCTGTTCGCTCTGGCCAGCGGCAGCCGGACGTTCCTCGCCATAACTGACAATCCGAATCTGCTGGGGCGACACACCCGTGGCGATCATGGCCTGGCGTACAGCGTTGGCTCGGCGCTCGCCCAGCGCAATGTTGTATTCGCGGCTGCCGCGTTCGTCGGTATGCCCTTCCAACTGGGTGACGATGCGTGCGTTGCCCGTCAGGGCGCGAGCGTTCGCCGAGATAACCGCCTGACTTTCAGACGGGATTTCAGAGCTGTCGAAGCCGAAATAGATGATGCGATCCGCCGAAACGGCACCGCCGCTGCTCGCCACGGCCTGCACGGCCTGTCCACCACTCGCGGTCGCACCTCCGGTGGTGTCAAAGGTATCGTACTGGCTGGGAGCCTGACCATAAGGATAGCTATAGGCATCCTGCCCCGGTTGCGCGGTAATGCCTTGCTCGGCCGTGGCGTCCTGCTGGTCGGCGGTCTGCTCCTCGCCCGTCGTATCGCCAGTTGAGGCGCAGCCAGCCATCAGCGCGAGCGCGGCGGCGGCGATCAAATTGCGAATGATATTTTGCATGATGATATTCCCCTCACTTAGGTGAAAAACGAAATTAGCGGCCGTAGGGCGCCCAGACCGGATCGCGGCCGTTGCCGCGCAGCGCGAAGTCCTGTTTGACGCGGCCATCCAAGGATACTGCCGTCAGGCGTTGACCATTGGAATAGATGATCATCTTGCCGTTGGGCGCGAAGCTGGGCGATTCGTCCAGCCCCCCTGAGGTCAGAACCCGGAATTGCCGGGTTTGCAGATCCAGCACGGCGATGTAGAAGCGGCCGCCACGCCGATGCACCATGGCAATGTGGCGGCCATCCGGCGAAACGGTCGGGCGGGCGTTGTAGTCGCCCTCGAAGGTCAGCCGCTGCGCCGCGCCACCGCCGGGGCCGATGCGGTACAACTGCGGCGAACCGCCTCGATCCGAGGTGAAGACGATGCTGCCATCCGGGAGCCAGACTGGCTCGGTGTCAATCGCGCTACCGTTGGTGAGGCGGATGGGGCTCTGGGTCGCCAGGTCGAGCGCGTAAATTTCCGGGTTGCCATCCTTGGACAGGGTGAACGCCAGGCGCTGGCCGTTGGGAGCCCAGGAGGGCGCACCGTTGATGCCGGGCGCAGCGGACACCACGCGCCGGGCGCCGCTGTAGACATCCTGAACGATGATCTGGGGCCGGCGTCCCTCGAAGGACACGTAGGCCAGCTTGCCGCTATCCGGCGACCAGGCTGGCGACATGATCGGCTGGCTGGATCGCAGGATCACCCGGGGGTTTTGGCCATCGGCGTCGGCAACCACCAGATACCAGGAGCCGCCGCCGCTCGCGATGTAGGCGATGCGCGTTCCGGCCAGGCCTTTTTCACCAGTGAGCTTTTCGTAGATCAGATCGCTGATCCGGTGCGCGACCGGCCGCAACTGGTTTGGTGGCACGTCGAAGGACAAATTCAGCAACGGAGCGCCCTGGGCGCCCGCCAGTTGGAATCGCACGAGGTAACCACGGGAGCCGCCGGGTTGGGCCTGCCCGGTGACGGAATAGTCCGCCTGAGATCCCGCCGGCTGCGGCGCGATTTTACCGGTTCGTTGCAGATCGGAAGCGACGATGCCGGCGATGTCCTCGGGCGCTCCACCACCGAAAGATGCAATGGTGATGGGAATACCGCTGCCCTCGATCCCCTTGGTGATATCAATAGTCAGGGGTTGCGCGAGGGCGAAGCGGGCGCCAAGCAACAGGGCGATCAGCCCAAACAGTTTAATTACGGGTCTCAATGCTTAACCTCCTGGTCTGAAACGGAAATTGAAATTGCGAAACTTGGCAAGAACGTCAGGGTCGCCGGGCACCGGTAGTGGCGATGCTTTCTGCACAGCGGCGATGGCGGAATTATCGAATGCGGAATCGCCACTACTCTGCGCAATTTGAACACCGGTGACCGCGCCGGAAGGCATCATGGTAATACGTAGCGTACACGACAGATTGCCACTACTCATCAGCGGTAAGGACCAGTAACGTTCGACGCGCTGTTTGATCAGGGCTGCATGCCGTGCTATGGCTTCTCTCAGGAATTGTTCGCGCGCTGCCAGTTCCTGAGCCAGTTTACGTGCCTCATCCGCCTTGCGCCTGGCCTCTTCTTCAGCTTTACGTTTTGCCTCCTCGGCAGCGGTCTTCCGTTTGGCCTCTTCCGCAGCCTTTCGGGCTTCTTCCGCAGCGGCCTGGCGCTTGGCGTCTGCCGCGGCCGCTTGACGCTTGGCTTCTTCCATTGCCGCTTGACGCTTGGCGTCTGCCGCCGCTTTGCGAGCT
>JAGTSD010000041.1 GCA_018262135.1 Pseudomonadota bacterium
TCCTTCGGATCGCGGTTTATTCGGTCCTGAGCGGGATCGTCTATCCCGCCTGGATCGATGGCCACCGTCGCGCGGCTCTCGGTGATCTGAACGCCTTGCCCGCCACCGGTCGCGACTCGGCGGCTGACGCGGTCCGCGCCCGGGTCGAGTCCCGCCTCGCGGCCCTGGCCCGAGCGCGACAACGCGGCCCCTGGGTCTTCAGCGCCTTGATGGCCAGCGAATTGGCGCTCGCTCAACTGCCGTATCTCTGGATCCGGCATTAAGGTCGGCGGGAGGCGCGGATGAGCTTATCGGTCAGCGGCATTCTGGAAGGCTATCTCACGCTCTATGGCTGGCAGGTCTACAGCTCGCTGTTCCTGCTGCTGATCGCGGTCGGGGCCGTGCTGTATCCGGTGGCGCGCATCATCTTCGATGCGACGCTGGCCTTCACCGAAACCGGGCAAAATCCAGCGCTGGGCGCGCGCGGGTTCATCGTTCGGCTGCTGATTTATATCCTGGTCTTGGTCTTGGGGCTGATTCCTTTGGTCCCGCTGTCCGTCAATGCGGTCAGCGTCCAAAACAAATGCGGCCGGGAGTCCCTGCTGACGTTAGGCCAACACTATCCCTTCCTGCAAAACCGCAGCGAAGGAAGCTTGGGGGGGGTGCAAAACGCCCATGTTCCCCTGTTGCCCTACCTCGCAATGGCGCTCGCGTCGGGGTTTAACGCCGTACTCAATAAGGCCACGCCGTGCATGGCGGATCTCACCCATCTCAGCATGGCGCTCAACCTGTTGGATTTCAGCGCGGCCGATGATCCCAATGCGTTGCGCACCGCCGTGGACCGCTTCGAGCGCGAGTGCGGCAGTCGGGCCCGCGAGCTGGCGCTCGGCTTCCTGGATGGCAAGTATTTGGGCGGCGCGGGCCGCGAATACCTGGAAGAGCAACTGGCGAAATACGCCAAGACGCCGGAAGAGCGTAAAAAACAACTGGTCTACTTCGGGTCGCCCTTCTTTCAAGAGGTGTTCTACAAACCTTGTTCCGGCGGGGATCAAACCACGCCGGCCGGCCTGCTCTGCACCATGCTACCCCTGCGGGCCCTGCAGCCCGTGCCCGGCTTTCCTTATGACGCCTCGCGGGATGGCGACGCCAGCCAAATCCAGGCCGCGCGCGGCGAAGGGTTCCCGACGTGTTACGAATGGTGGAGTGATGGCGCCAAAGGTTTACGCGGCCAGTTGGTGAAAGCCGGCGGAGAGGCGCTGAAAAACAAAGTCACCGCGCTCACCCTCAGCACCTGCCCCGGCCAAGCCTTTCTTCCCGGCGCCCTCTGCACCTGGATCGGCAGCCTCGTCAACGATATCCAGGACGGGCAGGACGTGGTGGTCGAGCAAATGCTGTTGGCCGGCAAGCGCCAGCTCAGCTCGAAAACGCCGGAGGTGGGCTGGGGCACGGGCCTCGTCACCGGGGGCTTGTTCCTCTTCAGCGATGTCGCCGAAAGCGTGGTCCAGCAGGCGGCCGGGTATTGGGCGCTCCTGTACATCATGAAAGTCGGCTCCGCCCTCCTGCAACCCTTCCTGCTCATGACGGTGTTCATGCTGTGGGGCATCTTCCTGGTCTTCGGCGAGATGCGGGGCATGATGCTGGTCAAGGGCATGATGCTGATTTTCACCTTGAGCATCCTGCCGGGGCTGTGGGGATTCGCCGATTACGTGGACGATCAGCTCTTCATGGCGCTCTACCCCAACGCGCCCGCCCTGAGCGGGGTGGGGATCGCGAAAGAACTCATGACCGATCATTCCACCATCGAGCGCGTCTTGCTGGGCTTTACCACCATGGTCTTTTACCTGGTGCTGCCCCTGCTGATGTTCTATCTGATCGCCGAGGCGGGTGGGCCGACTTCAGCTATGAGAATGGCCAGTGATGCGATCAATGATCCAGCTCGTGCCCAAGGAAGGATTGTCAGTGGCGGCGTAGGCGGCGCATCCGTGCGCGGATGGGTTAGACCTGGCTGGAAATAACAAAAACGTCAATCGGATTTACGGTTATGCCAGATGTTATGCGAAAACATGCGAAACATCGGATCAAGATCAATATCTCGTTCCGACGGCCCAGAATGCGGCACGGAGAAATCGACCGTTCGGCGCTTGCCGATGCCTGGTCCCAACCGCAGCGAGGCCAAGACCACCCCCATCACCAGGGCGATGTCAAACAAGGCATCCACGCCATATCGAAACCACACCCAGCCGGCGCCAAGGGCGACCACGATCAACACGAACCTCTGGCGCACGGTTTTTGGGTCTTCAACGCGCTCGCGCATCGTCTTGCTCCTGATTTGTTTGGAGCGGGGCCTATCACAGTCTGTCTGGAACGTCAAGAAATATTGCTAGAGGAGGGGCATGATGTGGGATCGTGATTCAGTTCTTGAGCGGGATCGACGGTTTGAAGAGGAGCGGCAGCGTCAGGAAGAACAGCGGCGGTATGAGGAACAGCGGCGTCAGGAAGAGCAGCGGCGGTATGAGGAACAGCGTCGGTTCGATGACCGACGCCGGTAACGAAGCAGGCCATGGCGCACTATCCGATTGAGGCGCTGCTGCGGCCCCCGGTCGAGTGGTCGAGCAGCCTGGCGGCGGCCAGTCTGGCGGCGATCGCGCTGCATACTCCGGATTTTCTGCTGATGAATGACAGCACGAGCCGGGGGGTGGCGGCCATCCTGGCAGGTATCGCCGCAGTCCGGTTTTATCAAGGCTGGCGCGTGGTGCGGTACCAGCGCGGGCTGCGGCGTAACCGCGTCTATCGCGTCACCGCAAACAGCATCGCGCAGAACTGCGAGGGGTTATTTCTGGGCCAAGGCTACCTGTGGACCGCGCGGCACACGCAACGGCTCTGGGATGCGACGCGCGCCGCCAACCGCCGCTTTATCGAACCGGCCGAGTCCTGGCTGCGACTGGCCCGCGATGCGAGTCATCGACCGGTGATCAGCGGGTTGCCCGCCTTGCATGGCGTCGGCTTGCTGGAAGGGGAGCAGCCGATTTATTTGCCGTGGGTCGAGCGCCAAGGCCATGTGTTTTATGTGGGCACGACCGGCGTGGGTAAAACCCGCGCGCTGGAACTCGCCGTCATCCAGGATATTCGCCGGGGCCTGCCGGTGATTTGCATGGACCCCAAGGGCGATCCCGACTTGCTCCGGCGCCTGCACGCCGAGGCGGTGCGCGCCCAGCGGCCGTTTTACTGCTTCCATTTGGGCTACCCCGCGCATTCCGCCCGCTACAACCCGATCGGACGCTTCACGCGGATCACCGAGGTCGCCACCCGGATCGCCAACGAGCTGCCCTCCCAGGGCAACGCGGAAGCGTTTCGCCAGTTCGCCTGGCTGTTCACCCACGTCATCGCCCGCGCCCTGCACGCGCTGGGGGAGCGGCCGGATTACCGGAAAATCCTCCAGCACATGAACCACATCGAGCCGTTGCTGGTCCGCTACTTCGAGGACTGGCTCGACCGCGAGGGTCCGTCCGGCTGGCGGGCGCTGCTGGATCGGGATGGACCCTGCGTCAAGGCCGACATCCCGCGCCACCTGAAAGCCCGCGATCCCCGCGCGCTCCAACTCGTGCAGTTTTACCAGGCCCGGGAACTGTACGATCCGGTGGCCGACGGCCTGCGTCGGGCCTTCGAGTACGAAAAGAGCTTTTTCGACAAGATTTCGGTCGCGGTGCAACCGCTCCTGGAAAAGCTCCTGGCCGGACGCACCGGCGAGCTGCTCAACCCCGATTACGCCGACCCCGACGACCCGCGCCCGATCCTGGATTGGGAAACGGCGATCCGCCAGCGGGCGGTGGTCTACTGCGGCTTCGACGCCCTGACCGACGCCGAAGTCGCCGCCGCGGTGGGGCAGGGCATGATGGGCGATCTGGTGGCCTACGCCGGCGAACTCTACAAGCACGGCCTGGGGCAGAGCCTGGCGGTGGTGGAAGAGCGACCGGAAACCTGCCTCTATTTGGACGAGTTCTCGGAGCTGGTGCGCGGCCCGGAAATCGTGCAAGCCCTGAACAAGGGGCGCGGCGCGGGCCTGCGCTTTTCGGTCTACACCCAAACGCTGGCCGACATCGCCGCCGGCCTCGGCAACCGCGACCGCGCCACCCAGATCATCGGCAACGTCAGCAACACCATCGTCATGCTGCGGGTCGCCGATCTGGACACCGCCAAACTGCTGTCCGAGCGGTTGGGCTCGGTCGAGGTGAACATGCTGATGGTGGTCTCGGCGGCGACCGACTCCTCCGTGCCGGATTCGCCGGTCCACTTCACCTCGATGATGCAGGACCGCGTGTCCAGTCAAACGGCCCCGCTGCTGGAACCCGGTTACCTGATGCAACTGCCGCGCGGGCACGCCTTCGTGCTGATGGCCGGCGGCCAGCTTTACCAAGTGCAACTGCCCCAGCTCGTCGACCCGCCGTCCCGGCTGCCGGAGGATCTGGATGTCATCGCCCGCGACATGGCGCGCCGCTACCGGCCAGCGGCCGGCGTGGAACTGGCGCCGGAGGATTCGCCCCACCGCGCCGCGCGGTGGGGCGCCGGCTCTCCGGCGGTCCCCGCCGTGCCGCCGGCCGCCTCATGGCCGGCGGCGGAGGCCACCACGAGGGTCTTTTCCGCCCCGGACGTCGCCGGTGGGTACGGCGGGAGCCCGGTGGTGGACGGGCCGGTCGGCCGCCGCGATGCGCCGGCCGCCGGTCAATCCGGATGAGAGAGCGTCCCCGCTATACCCCGCCCGAGCCGCCGCCGTACCGGCGGCCGTGGAGCCTGGCCGGCCTCCTGGATCATGGGTTCGCCTTCGTGACGGTCACGTTCGCCGGTTGGCTGGTGTCCGTCCTCCTGGAGTGGTCCGGCATCGCCTTCGGCTGGTGGTCCTTGCCGGGCGCCGGACACAGCGAGCATTTGCTGCGTACCGAACTGGACTGGCTGAACCAGGATTTCGCGACGCCGGCAGCGGCGGCGCGGTTGATCGACTGGGCCTACTGGGGCGCTGAAATGCTGTACCGGTGGTCCGGGCTGGAGGGGGTGGTGCGTTGGGTGGTCGCCGATCGGCCGGCGTCATGGCACGGGCTGGAGCTGCTGCGCGCCGCACTGCGCGCCTTCGGCGATTACCTGCTCGCGGCCACCTACATCACCCAGCTGACCGGCGCGCGGCTCGGCATCGTGCTGCTGGCGGTTCCCGCCTTTGCCACGATGGGGGTGATGGGCGCAGTGGACGGGCTGGTGCGCCGCGACCTGCGCCGCTTCGGCGGCGGGCAGGAGTCCAGCTTCCTGTACCACCACCTCAAAACGGCGGTACGCCCCCTGTTTTCGGTGCCGGTGTTTTTGTACCTGATCTCGCCCTGGTCGGTCCATCCGACCTGGGTGTTCGCGCCGTTCGCGCTGCTGTTTGGCTATGTCGTGCAGCGCATGCTCGGCAAGTTCAAAAAATATCTGTGAGGCTCGAGGCCGATGGCGTATTCCAACCGCGCCAACCCCGTTCCGCCGCTGCTGGCGGTGGCGCTGTTCGTCCTGGCGGTGGCGCTGTGGCTGTGGTGGTAACCGCGCCGCCGGAACGCGGGGCGCGGATCGCGATCGTCGAGGCCGCGACCCTGCTCGCCGAACGGGCGGAACCCCTGGCGCGACTGCGGGAGCTGTCGAACAGCTCGGGATCGCAATTTGAGGCGGCCTACGCGCCGCTGCTGGCGGCGTTCGCGGACTACGTCCAGCGCCTGCCGGCCGAAGGGGCGCCAACGCTGCTGGACGCGCGGCTGGACCGGGCGGCCGCCGTGCTGGCCCGCCGGCGCGGGATGATCCTGCCGCCGGGGGCGGACCCCGAGCGGGCGGCGCGCGAGGCCGACGCTTGGACTTACGCGCTGTTCGGCCTCGCCCTGCTGCGCGGCCTGAGCGGGGCGCTCGCCCCGTGGGCCGTCGCCCTCTGGGCGGCGGACGGGCGCTCGCTCGGACGCTGGCGCCCGCACGCCGAACCGCGCGGGCTTTCGCGGGTGAAGGGCGCGGCGGCCTACACCGCCGGCCCGAACGACGCGCCGCCCGGCGCGGATTGGACGCCGCTCGTCGCCGGCGCGTTGCTGCCCGCGCCGGGACTCAACTGGCTGTGGCGCGAGCCCGGGGTCATGGCGGTCTGGCAACACGCGCTGATCGCCGCCGATCTCCCTGCCGAGATCGGCGGTTTGTTCGATGGCCATCGCGTCGCGGCCTGACTGGATTCGGCCGTCCGCGCGTCTTTCCTTGAGGAAAACCTGATGCCGCTCAATGCTGCTGTATCCACCCAAAGCCGGCCGGTGATTCACCACCGGCTCGTGCTGTCCACCCATCTCGGGCTCAAAACCTACAACCGCACCTTTCCACGGGTCGAGGCGGCGCTGTATCTGGCCGATGTGGTGGTTCGCGTGCAAGGCCGCGCCAGCGGAGATTACGCCGCCGAAATCGCCCAGGTAAATGGCGCTATCGACCGCGAGCTGGAGCGGCTGGACGGCTTTATCACCTCGCAGTCCAACCGGATCGAAAAAATCCTGCGGAAAGCCGACCCGCCCCCGCCGGAGGAGGGAGCATCGGTCTGCTACACCCGGCCGGTCCAGGTCGAGCTGGCGATGCGCACGCCCACGGTGCGGCGCTACGCCCGCCTGCTCGGGATGTTGGAACACACCTTGTGCAAGCTGGATCACGCCTGGTACGCCGGCGCGATTTCCACCGCCGAGCAGCTCCAACACGGCAATCATCTGTTCCGCAACTTCTATCGGACCACCGGGGCGACCGAACGGCTGGCGCGCGGTCTGGCCCGACGGGTGCGCGACGACACCGAAATGCCGGGCTATCGGGAGATGCTGATCAAGCGGACCGGGCGCGGTCTCGATGACGATGAGGTGGCGCCGGTGCCGGCCGAGGGCGCCCAGGAAATGACCGTCGAGGAGGCGAACAGCCTGCAGGCGACGGAAGCCCTGGTGGCGGATTTGAGCGCGGCGCCGGCCGGGTACGACCCGACCGCGCCGGACCGCTCTCCAGCGCCGTCCGCGCCGCCGGCGACCGGAGCCGGGGTGGTGGAGCCGGGGGCGGAACCCGGTCCACTGGCCGCCGGCGCGCCGGCCGAACCGGACCCGAGCCGCTGGCGCCGGACGCGGTGGGAACCCGGCGCCGTCGGCTGCGGGAGGTGCTGGGCGGCGCGAGGGCGGCGGGATGAGTACGCCGGCCGGGTTCGACAAAGTCGCGATTTTCGTCTGTAGCCAGAAAGGCGGCGCCGGCAAGACCACCTTCGCCCGGGCGCTGCTGGACGTGCTGCGCTGCGAAGGCTATACGGTGGCCGCTTACGACGCCGACGGCAACGTCGGGCAACTGTTCCAGCATTACGGCCTGCGCGACGCGCACGGCAAGTTGCTGGCCCGGCAGGATCCGCGGGTCGGGTGCGGATTCTTCGATATCCGCGCCGACGACGATCGGGACCTTTTGCTCAACGCCTTGGCCACGGAGCCGCCCATCCTCCTGTTCGACCTGCCGGGCGGAGTGGTCGGCGAGCTGGGCAAGGTGGTGGACCACGGCGAGGCGCCGCGCGGTCTGTTCGGCGAATACCGCGACCGGGGCTACACCCTTACCATCGTGGTGGTGATGACGCCGGTGCAGGCCTCGGTGCGCACCGTGCACCACAGCATCGATGCCTTTGGCGCGACTGTGCGGTACGTCGCCGTCAAGAATCTGGCCTTCGGCGCCGAGGACGCCTTCGTCCTGTTCGACGGCTGCGATCGGGAGGGCTTGCGTCTGCCGTCCAGCCAAGGCAAGCAGGCCCTGCTGGACCACGGCGGCGCGATTGTGACGATGCCCGCCCTCCACCCGCGCAGCTACGCGCTGCTGGACATCCACAACCTCGGCTACATCGAGGCCGTGCAAGGCCAGGGTCCGGGCGGCCCGCTGCCCATCGCCGATCGGGTGCGGGTCCGGCAGTGGCTGCAGGATTTCGACCGGCAACTGGCGCCGGCCCGACCGCTGTTGGGCTTCGCCCCGGAAGCGGCGACGGAGGCGCGGACGGATTTCGAGCCATTGAGTGCGCCGGCCTGATCGCGCCAGCCGTGGAAACGACCGCACGCGATCACCCCACCGCGCACGCGGGCTGCCGTCGGGCGACGCCGCCGGACAAAGCCCGGTTTTGGGACCAAAGCCGCACGGCAGTGCTCGTCGCGCTGGTCCCAGCCGACCCGATCGGTTGTCGCGCCGCCCTCCGGGAGCGCCGGATCGTGGCGTGGCGCAACCAGACGGTGGCGCGCCGCGCGCTCGCGGCCAGCGGCTGGCCGGCGCGGGGGGTCCCGGCGGTGGCGGCCGATTTTGACCTTCTTTCGGAGTCCGATCCCGAAGCCGCCGGTTTTTATCGGAGGCGCGCCCCGTTGGGCGCGGGTGTGGAGCCGCCTTGACCCATCCGCTTCCGACCGGCCTGACCCGCGAACAAAAAGACGCCTTCAAGAACGCCCGCCCGCCCGCCCGCGCGCAACTGACGGACAAGGACAAGGTGGGCGAAGTGCTGGGGCCGATCCGGGAAAAACTGAACGCCGGCTGGTCGTATGAAGAGGTGCGCCAGGAGTTGGCGAGGACCGTGGGGTTCAAGGGAACCCGGCGGACGCTGTACAACTATGTGTGGCAGTTGTCTGCGGTCGCGCGCCAGGCCACTCCCGCGGCGCCGGCGCCGGCCGAAACCGCGGCCAGCGAGGAAGATCGGGCCGGAGCCGGAGCCCCGCCGCCGCAACCGGCCAGTGCCTGCGTCCCCGATCCGGCCCGGCGTCATTTCATCCAGAACCTGGGCGGTCCCGTGGCGCGCGAGGCCCGCAGGCAACGGACCGATGACCAACCCCAGCGGCCATCGCTGGTCGAGATTCTGAACAAAACCCTGTGAACCCAGGCGGGGTGGGAAAGCGTGCGATTTCGGGCGTGGCGTTTCGGGATCGTCCTGGCATCGAACACCCCTCGGCCGACCTGACCTGACCAGGCTCGGCAAGCGTGCCTGTTGGGGACGGATCGAAGCGAGCGCCGAGTCGGTATCGCGGGTTTTACCGAGCGTGACGCTGTCTTTTTAATAGATTGAGTTAAAAGAAATTATTTCCACGGATTTACTCCAGGTTTTACTCTGAGTTTTACTCTGAGTTTTACTCTCGGTTTACTCTGATTTTTACTCTGAGTTTTACTCTGATTTTTACTCCGCGTTTTACTCATGGATTGACCTGTAGATTGACTCGGAGTTTTACTCGTGGATTGACTCGGAAATTTAAGCAGAATTTTACCCGTGGTTTTACTCGGACGTTTACTCAGGGAGTGACTCAACCCGTGACGTGGGTTCGTTTAAGCAAGCAAAAGCATGAGCTTACCGCTCGATGAGGACGGACGTCAGAGCAGGGTATCGATGAAAATCAATGACCCGCTGATCTAAACTACCGCCCATGAATGCGCGG
>JAGTSD010000285.1 GCA_018262135.1 Pseudomonadota bacterium
AAGCCCGGATCGACTTCGTAGACGGTGCTGCCCACCGCGATCCGCGCATCGCCGCCGACCTTGCGCCGCTCCGGTTCCCGCGCCAGGCGGCAGAAATGCTCCCAGGAACACAGCTCCCGGAAGCCCTCGGCGGGCAGGTGGGCGAGCCAGCCCTCCAGGCGGGAATGCGCTTCGCTGCGGTGCGGTTGACGGTTGTGGTTCAGCAAATACCGTTGCAGCCACAAGTTGGCTTCGGCTTCGCTCTGTGGCCGGTGAAAGTGGTACAACGTTTCGTGCATCGCCTTCACTGTGCGAAACGGCCGTTCCACCTTGCCTTTTGCAGAAGTCTCCAACTACACCTGTAGGGAACGTTAAGACACAAGTCTTTCAAGTCCCGCATCCTTTCCATCCGCTGGCCGGCCAACGGTTCGAACTGGTAGATCGTTACCGGATTTGGGGCGAAGACCGCGTTTACTACCACACTGCGGCCGGTGAACTTTTCACGGCTGACGTTTTACCACATCCAGCCGGCCTCCGCGCACTACGGCCTGAGCGATTGGTGGGGTGCCAGCGGGGGCCCCAAGCGGGGCTACAAATTGACGCCGGCCGTGATCGAGGCGATCCAGGCGTGGCGGGCCGAGGAGCCGCCGGTGTCCGTGCGTTGGTCGAGCGCGTGGCCCAGCGGTTCCAGGGGTCCGTTCATCCGCGCAGCATCGAACGTACCCTGGCGCGCCGGCCCCAAAAAGGGGGGACCACCCAGGTGGATCAGGTGGATCAGCGGAGCGCAATCCACCTTCCGTGATCTCCCACTCAGGCGGCGAGCCGCCGGGCCACAACCATGTAATTGACGCTGAGATCGGTGGTGATGCGAAAGCGGCTGAGTAACGGATTGAAACCGACGCCCACCTGCTCCTCGACCGACACGCCGTACCGGGCAAGCGTCTCGGCCAGTTCCTCCGGGGTGATGAAACGACGCCAGTCGTGCGTCCCCCGGGGCAGCAACCGCAGGATATATTCGCCGGCAAGCTTGGCGAAGAGCAGTGATCTCAGGGTGCGATTCAGGGTGGCGACGATCATCACGCCACCCGGATTCAGCATCTGGCAGCAACTGGCCAGGAAACGCTCCACGTCGGCGACGTGCTCGACGACCTCGGTATTGAGGATCAGGTCGAATCGTTCGTTGGCCTCCGCCAGATCCTCCGCCAGGGCATGGCGGTAGGTCACGGGTACGCCGGCACGGGCCGCATGATTACACGCGACCTCGACCAGCCTGGCCGTGGCATCAATGCCGACGACCTCGGCGCCCCAGCAGGCGACGGGCTCGCTCAGCAGTCCACCTCCACAGCCGATGTCGAGCGCGCGCAGGCCAGCAAAGGGCCGCTCCGCGTCGGGCGGGCGATTCATCAGCCGGCACACCCGGTCGCGGATGAAGGCTAACCGCACCGGATTCAACCGATGAAGGGTGCGGAACTGCCCGTGCGGTTCCCACCAGGCGTCGGCCAGCGCCGTGAAGCGCGCGATTTCTGCCGGGTCCGCCGTGGTCGCGGGGACCAGCGGCGGGCTTTTTCGATCACGCCACATCATGATCGGACTCCTCTATGGTTTTGGGAATGGCGAGGATAACGGTCAACCGCCCTGGAGCTGCTTGACCGGGACCGTGGCAGGTCCAGCGGTCACAGGCGCGCCGCGCAGGCGGTCCCAGAGTTCGCCCAGGCGGTCCAGGCGCCGCGCCACCGGCAGGCGCCGGCTCTCGACCGGCACGACGCGAGGGTTGTGGACCGCGCCGACCTGGAAGCGGAAAAAGTAGTCCGGTTCCAGGCCCATGCGCAGGTCGGCCATCACCACGGCGTCGCCCTCGCGGCTCACGGCGTAAAAGCCGTGGGTGAACCATTGCAACCGCCGCACCGTCCAGGCATCCTCCAGCCCGGCGAGCAGTTCGGGCTGGCTCGGGTAGTGCGTGAATTCGAGTAGCCGGGTCCGGTCGAGCAGCGAATAGTAGCCCTCCGCGTAACCGGTCGGGGTCATCACCAGCACCCGCCAAAGCAGGGTATTGAACGGCGTGGGAATGGTGAGGAAACGGTCGTGGGGAAACGGAGCGCGCGCCAGTTCCGCCTCGACCACGGCATTGACGTGCAGCTTGGCGCCGATGCTCCACACCAGATAGAGGGTGCTGAGCGCCAGCCCGGCGCCGTTGAGCCAGCGCCCGCGCGGATTCGTTCGGCGCAGGATCAGCGCCGCGAGCACCCCGAGCAGCAGCGGCACGGTGTAGAACGGATCGATCACGAAAATTGTTGCCCAACTGGCTGGCGGCACGGGCAGCGGCCAGAAAATCTGCGTACCGTAGACCGTCAGCGCATCGAGCAGCACGTGCGTGGCGAAAACGGCGTACACCAGCACCGCCCAGCGTCTGCGCAACGGGCGGGTCTGCGGGTGGATTTTCAGAATCAGCCACACGACCAGCGGCGTGAGGGCGGCGAGCACGAACAGGGAATGGCTTGGGCCACGGTGATAGGTGAAGTCGCGCACCGCGTCGCCCAGGGGTACGAGCACGTCGAGGTCCGGCAGGGTGCCAAGCAGCGCGCCCCAGAGTGCGGCGCGGCGACCGACCTGGCGGCCGAGCACGGCCTCGCCGACGGCCGCGCCGAGAGTGAGTTGGGTGAGGGAGTCCATAAACCTTGATCGAATGGGTTTCGCTGTTGGATCATGAAAAACCGGGATCGTCACGAGGACCCTGATTGATGGCCTGTTCCCCGAAACAAACCCGCAGGCGCTTCCTGCTGGGAATCGCGCTCTACCTGGCATTCGGTTCGCTGGCCGGGGCCGAGGAGAACCCGTGGCAGGCGCTGCGCTCCGGTACGGCGGTTGGCCTCCTGCGTCATGCCACAGCGCCGGGCATCGGCGACCCGGCGCACTTCCGCCTGGACGATTGCGCGACCCAACGCAACCTGTCGGAAGCGGGACGGCAACAAGCCCGCGCCATTGGATCCGCATTCCGCCGCAATGGCATCACCCGCGCCCGCGTGCTGTCCAGTCGCTGGTGTCGGTGCCTGGAGACCGCCCGCCTGCTGGACCTGGGGCCGGTCGAACCCTTTGCCCCGCTGGATTCCTTTTTCGCCGACCGCGAGCGCGCTTCTCCCCAAACGGCGGCGCTCCAGGCGTTTCTCAGTCGCCCCTACGCGGGGCCGCCCCGAGTGCTGGTCACCCATCAGGTCAACATCACTGCCCTCACCAGCGTCGTACCGCGCTCCGGCGAATTGATCGTCGCGCAGCCGCTGGCGGACGGTCGGGTTCGGGTCATCGGCCGCCTGGAACTGGGCGGCGTTCCCGCCGAGCCGGGAGCTGAATCGCCTTGAGCGGGAACCAAGCGGTCCGCCTTAATATTTCACCGAACAGCCGTAGGGCCGAGTCACGGGCGCGCTGATCGGCTGGCCGGCGGCGCGTTCCTTCAAAGCGACGCGCACGTACTGGGTGGCCTTGGGAATATCGGCCGGGTCCGCAGTGGCCAGGCTGTCGATGCCGCCCAGGTAAACCAGCTT
>JAGTSD010000286.1 GCA_018262135.1 Pseudomonadota bacterium
GCGATGCCAGAAGCCGGGATCCTCGGCGTCGGCGTACACCACCCGCCGCCCTTCATGGATGTGCCGTTCGACCTTGACCAGGTCCGAATCAATGCCCGACACCATCCGGACCTTGTGCGGCTGCTCGGGCACGTTCTGGCGCTTCTTGAGGAAGTCGTAGGCGGCCGTTCCCGCATGACCCATGCCGATGATCAGAATCTGGGTACGGCCCAGCGACACCGGCTGCTCGTCGGGATGGTGCTCGGGCCGCTCGAACCGCGTCAGCCGGTCCTCCATCCGCTCGTACAGCACGTGAGCGAAACGATTGAGCGGGGCGGCGAGAAAGAAGGACAGCGCCACCGCGATCGCCAGCATGACCAGCCAACTGGCGTCCAACTGGCCGTTGTTGACCATGAACTGCACCACGATCAGGGTGAATTCGCTGTAGCTGGTCAGCGCCAGCGCGGTCAGGAACGCGGTACGGGCGCGCAGGCGAAATGCAATCAAAATGAAAAAGAACAGCACGGCTTTCAGCGGCAACAGCAGCGCCAGTGCCACCGCCCCGCCCAGGGCTCCCAGGCTCGGCCAGCCCATCAGGCCGATCTCGAGGAAAAAACCGACCAGTAGCACTTCCTTGAGCGACCACACCGCCCGCGATAGTTCCATCGCCTTGGGATGACCGACCAACAATACGCCCAGCAGCAGCGCGCCCAATTCCGAACTGAGGCCGAGATGCTCGAAACCCAGCCCGCCGACCACCAGCGCCAGCGCCAGGCCATACAGCACCAGCAGTTCGTCGTGGCCGCTCCAGTCCAACATTTTCATCACCAGCGGCCGCAGCAAGGGCAGGCCCAGCACCAGAAACGCCCAAGGTGTCGGCGCCGCCGCGCCGGCGAACGCCATCAAGGCCAGCGCCGCCAAATCCTGAATGATCAGGATGCCGATCGCCAGCCGGCCGTGGAAGGCGCGCAATTCCGCCTTTTCCTCCAGCGCCTTGGCCGCCAGCACCGTGCTGGAAAAGCCCAGAGTGGTGGCCAGCAGCAACGCCTGCCACGCCGGCAACGCGACCACGGCCAGGAAACCCAAGCCCAGCAGGATGCCGCTGATCGTCAGATGCAGCAACCCACCCCCCCAGACATCGGGTCGGGCCAGACTTTTGAGTCGCAGTTTCAGGCCGACGCTGAACAGCAGCAGCAAAATGCCGGCATGGGCGATATGGTGGAGCAGCGCGTTACCGTGCTGGCCCAGCGCGTTCAGTACGAATCCGGCCACCAGGTAGCCGACCAGCGCCGGCAGGCCCAAGTGGCGGAAGACCAGGCCCAGCAGAAAGGCCAGCGCGAGCCAGAGCGCGTCCATTGGTAAAGGAAACTCCTGTAAAAATTGAAGCTTTTAATCAGAGCATGAACAACTCTCGCCGCACCAGATTGCGCCGGTCGCGGAGTTCCTCAACCGCCTGCTGCAGGTCGGCGGCATTTGCCGCCGACCGGGTCAGATATTCGGTTTCCTGCCAGGCGTTGAAATCCTCCAGCGAAAGCATCACCACCGCCTGCCCGCCGCGCCGGGTAATGATGATCGGCTCATGGTTGCCAGTCACTCGATCCATGGCGGCGGCGAGATGATGGCGCGCTTCGGTATAGGTCATCGCTTCCATAGGTCAACCTGGACAGTGGATTGGACAGGTAGGCTTTGCTTAGGCTTTCTTGAGCAACTGCACCACGTACAGCAGGACCACGGCGCCTACCGTGGCGGTGATGAGCTTGCCGATCAGGCCCACGGCGGCCAAACCGATCAGCCGAAACAGAAAACCGCCCACAAACGCGCCAATCACCCCAATGACCAGATTGCCCGCCAGCCCCATGCTGCTGCCGCGCATGAACTGGGTAGCGATCCAGCCCGCGATCAAACCAATCAACAAAAAGCCGATTAAATCCATGGTCTTCCTCCTGCTCGCTGGTTACCGATATCGTTGATCATACCGAACGCTGGCCCGATGCGGAAATCGGCATCGGTCGTTCAATCCTCCAGCAGTTTGCCCGCCTGGCGGTGACTCAACGATTCCCGGCCCGCCACCTTGCAGAACTTCTGTCCCGGCCGGGCCAGCCGCTCGGTCATCCGGGCGAACAGCACGCCGCTGGCGGCGCTGCGAATCGGTGTCCGCGCCGCGCCGGGTGGTTCGCCCAGCGGGTCCACCAGTTCCGCCACGATCTCCCCCGCCGTAACCCTCTCGCCCAATCGTTTGCGATAGACCAACACGCCAGCCATCGGCGCGGTCAGCACGTCTACACCATCCAGCGGCGACGGTTCGCAAAGCGGTTCCGGCAACGGTCCCGGGTCGCCGGCGATCACGCCGCGCCGTTGCAGGAAGCGCAGCAGCGCCGCAGCGTCGGCTGCTGCATCTTCGTCGCGCACGTCCGCCTGACCGCGCAATTCCACCGTGGTCGCGAAGCAGGCCAGTGGTATCGGTCCCTCCTCCCCCAGCGCCGCGCGCAGCGCCAGCCAGGGTTCGATGCAGGCTTCATCGAACGGCTGGCCGCCCGGATTTTCCTCCAGCAGCACCACCGCCGCGCCCAAATCCGCGCCCAGTTCGATGGCATCATCCCGCTGCCATTGGGAAGCGTACAGATGCAGCAACGCCTCGCCGTCGCAATGCAGATCGAATACGAAATCCGCGTCAATCGCCAAATCGAGCAGCGCCCGCTTGAGCGCCTCCGTCTCCCGCACCGCCTGCCGTTCCGCCAGCACGGTGCGCAGCGTCTCGCGAATCAACGTCACGTTGGCCACTGGATTGGCGCTCAATCGTCCCCGCAATCGCTCCACCACGCCCGCCGCCAGGTTCAGAAACCCCCGGTTGAAATTGCCGGTGCTCTCCAAATCAAACCGCCCCAGCAGTCGGCCGTTGAGATGCTGGCATAACCCTATCGGATTGGCGACTGGAACCACCACCACCTCGCCGATGACCTGCCCTTGCGCCTGGGCCTGCCCCAGCCCGCGCAGCAGATGCTGCGCCACCAGCAGTCCCGGAATTTCGTCGGCGTGGAGGGCGGCCTGAAAATACGCCTTGGGCCGCGCGCCGGGCACACCGTAGCGATGGACCCGCAAGGTTCGCTCGGTGCCAGGCGCAGGGGATGGCAATTCGATGCTGGAAATGGCGGACGGCATAAATCCACGATGGAGTCAGGAGGGCAGTTTTCGTCGTTGCCAGAGGCGATAGATGGTGTGGCTGTTCACGAACAGAAAACAGGTTTCGATCATCGCCCCGCCGATGGAGCCTACGGCATAATTATGGGTCATCCAGCAGACGGTTCCCAACAAAATAATCCCCCGCATGCGGATACCCTGTTCGCGATACAAGGCCCAGGTGCCCAGGGTGGTGCCGATCACCGTCAGCCATTGAACGGGCTGGGTGATGTTGGGAACCCCCAGCAGCCAGACGATGGCCAGGAAAAAAATCATGACCGCCATATGGCGGGTGCGGCTGGAAACGAAGCTGCGCAAGCCGCTCAACCAGGCGGCATAAGCCGCCGTAA
>JAGTSD010000287.1 GCA_018262135.1 Pseudomonadota bacterium
GCCACTGGCGGAGGCCGCCGGGGTCGGGGCCATCCTGCCCACCGGCATCAAGGTGATCGATCTGCTGTGTCCTTTCGTGCGCGGCGGCAAAACCGGGCTGTTCGGCGGCGCGGGCGTGGGCAAGACAGTGCTGATCATGGAGTTCATGCACGCGATCGTGCGCCTGCACCAGGGGGTATCGGTGTTTGCCGGGGTGGGCGAGCGCATCCGCGAAGGGCACGAACTGTGGCACGACATGCAGGATGCCGGTGTGATGCCGCGTACCCTGATGGTGTTCGGGCAGATGGACGAATCGCCCGGCGTGCGCTTTCGCATCGGCCTGTCGGCGCTGACCTACGCGGAATACCTGCGCGACAACGTAGCCAGCGAGGTGCTGTTCCTGATGGACAACGCCTTCCGCTTCGTCCAGGCGGGCAGCGAAATCTCCGGGTTGCTGGGGCGCATGCCGGCCACCGTCGGGTACCAGCCCACGCTGCTGTCCGAAGTGGCGGAATTGCAGGAGCGCATCCTGTCCACGACCAGCGGCAACATCACCGCTGTGGAAGCGGTCTACGTGCCGGCCGACGATATGACCGACCCGGCGGTGGGGGCGCTCCTCGCCCATCTCGACACCAATGTGATCCTGTCCCGCAACCAGGCCGCCAAGGGGATCTATCCGGCGGTGGACCCGCTGGCCTCCAACAGCCGCATGATGGACCGCGCCTTCCTGGGCGACCGTCATTACCGGGTGGCGCAAACCGTGCGCGAGCATCTGGCCCGCTACCGGGAACTGGAGGACATCATCGCGATGCTGGGCCTCGAAGCCCTGTCGGAAGCCGACCGGCGTGTGGTGCACCGGGCGCGGCGGCTGGAACGCTACCTCACCCAGCCGTTTTTCGTGGTCGCCGAGCATACGGGAATTGCCGGCGCTTCCGTGCCGCTGGAAACTACTCTGTCCGACTGCGAAGCCTTCGTGCGCGGTGACTACGACGATCTCCCGGAGGAACGGTGCTACATGCGCGGCGGCATGGAGGAGGCGTGATGAGCGGCTTCACCCTGCACCTGCAAAGCGCTGCCCGCTACGAACGAATTGACGGAGTGGCCAGCTTTGTGGGCGAAGACGCCAGTGGCAGTTTCGGCATCCTGCCCGGGCGGGCCCGCTTCATGACCGTGCTCGACTACGGCCTGGCGCGCTTCCGCACGGACCAGGGTCCGTGGCAATACCTGGCCTGTCCCGGCGCGGTGCTGTACTTCGTGGCCAACGAACTGTTCCTCAATACCCGTCGCTACCTGCGCGACGATGACTACGGGCGCATCGAGGCGCTGCTGGCGGGGCAGTTGGCGAAAGAAGAGATCGAATTGAAGGCGATCAAGGACAACCTGCAACGGCTGGAACAGGAGCTGTTCCGGCGCTTGCGCAAGCTCGATCGGTGGGGGGCATGAACGACGACAAGTGGCGCCGGGATGTAGATCGGGATGCCCGGCGGCTGAAAGATGCGGAGCGCGGGCGCCGCTCGCTGCTGGCCCAGACGGTGTTCCTGGGCACGCTGTCGGTCCTTTTTCTCGTGCCGCTGGTCGGGGGAGCCTATCTGGGCCGCTGGCTGGACAGCCTGGGCGAGGGTTACACCGTGCGCTGGACGGTGAATCTGATCCTGCTGGGCCTCGTCGCCGGTGTGTTGAATGTGTATTTTTTCATCAGGAAGCACTGGTGATGGAAGCCGTCGCCGTATGGTTCTCGATCGGCCCCTTCGGCATCACCGCCACGGTGGGGACGACCTGGATTCTCCTGCTGGCGTTTGGCCTGGGCTGCTGGCTGGCGACGCGGCGACTGTCGGTGGAGAATCCGGGCGTCTTCCAGACCGCCCTGGAGGGCGTCGTGCAGGCCATCGAATCCGCCATCGAGGCGGTACTGCCCGGCCGCGCCAGGCTGGTCCTGCCCTTCGTCGGTACTCTGTGGTTGTTTGTGGCGGCGGCCAACCTTACCGGCCTGATACCGGGCTTGCACTCGCCTACCGGCGACCTGTCCGCCACCGCCGCGCTGGCCATCCTGGTATTCCTCTCGGTGCACTGGTACGGCATCCGCAGCGACGGACCGAAGGCTTATCTGCGCCACTATCTTTCGCCCAGCCCGATCCTGCTGCCGTTCCATCTGCTGGGCGAGTTGTCCCGCACCCTGGCCCTGGCGGTGCGCCTGTTCGGCAATATCATGAGCCTGGAAATGGCGGCCCTGAAAGGAAACACGACATGAGCGACATGCACTGGTTTGTCCTGGTTTCCACCGTGGTGGCGGCGGTGGCCATCGCGCTGGGCAGCATCTTCCCGGCCATCGCCATGGGCCGCGCCATCACGCAGGCCCTGGATGCGCTGGCGCGCCAGCCCGAGGCGGAAAAATCCATCTCCCGCACCCTGTTCATCGGCCTGGCGATGATCGAATCGCTGGCGATCTACGTGCTGGTGATCGTGCTGATCATCCTGTTCCGCAACCCGCTGCTCGAATACCTGCTCAAGTAGATCCCATGCCGCTCGACTGGACCACCTTTACGCTTGAAATCATCAATTTCCTGGCCCTGGTCTGGATCCTCAAGCGCTTTCTCTATCAGCCGGTGCTGGAAACCCTGGCCCGGCGCCGCGCGGGCATCGAACGCACCCTGGCGGAGGCCAGACAGGCCGAGGAACGGGCGGCCGCCCTGAAAACCCAGTTCGAAAACCGGCTGGCTGACTGGGATCAGGAAAGGGCCGCAGCGCGGGCGCGGCTGGAAGCAGAGCTTGCGGTGGAACGGACCCGGCAGATGCAGACCCTGGCCAAGGCATTGGTCGAGGAACGCGAACGCAACAGGGCGCAGGAGGCTCACCGGCAGCAGGACTTGCGGCGCGAACTGGAGACGCAGGCGCTCGTCCAGGCCCGGGCGTTCGCCACCCGGCTGCTCTCGCGGCTCGCCGGGCTGGAACTGGAGGCGCGCCTGGTGGACGTGTTTATCGAGGACTTTTCCAGGCTGCCCGACGAGCGGCTTGCCGGGCTGCGCGCCGCAGCCCAGACTCCGGGCGCGCGCGCCATTGTCGCCAGCGCTTTTGCGCTTCCCGAATCGCAGCGCCAGCACCTCGCGGCGGCCATCGCCGCCCGGCTGGGTCTGCGGCTTCCCGTCGCTTTTACCGAGGACAGCAGACTCATCAGCGGCTTGCAGGTCTCGGTCGGTCCCTGGCAGTTGAACCTGAGCCTGGCTGACGAACTGGCGCTGTTCGCGGCGGCGTCCAACCATGCCGGCTGAAGCCCTTCCCGCCACCGCATCACCGCTCGCCCGCCAGACGGCGTGGCTGAAGACGTATCAGTTCGCGCTGCGCCTGGCCGAGCAGGGCAAGGTGGCGGCGGTGGGCGACGGCATCGCCTGGGTCGAGGGGCTGCCCTCGGCAGCGATGGACGAGATTCTGCGCTTCGAGGATGGCAGCGAGGCGCTGGTGTTTCACCTGGGCAGCCGGCGCATCGGCGCCATCCTGCTGCGCCAGAGCGAACAGCTCACTGCCGGCACGGCGGCCATTCTGACCGGGCGACGGCTGGACATCGCCGTGGGAGATGCCTATCTCGGCCGCGTGGTTGACCCGCTGGGCCGCCCGCTGGACGGGGGTCCGCCCCTGCCCGCCAGTCCGCGCCGCCCGCTGGAGGCAGCCTCGCCGCCGATCATCGGGCGGGATTTCGTCAGGCGGCCGCTGATCTCCGGCAACAAGATCGTGGACAGCATGCTGCCCCTCGGCAAGGGCCAGCGCCAACTCGTCATCGGCGATGCGGGCACGGGCAAGAGCGCCCTGGCGCTGGATATGGTCATCGCCCAGCAGGGTCGCAACGTGCGGTGCGTCTATGTTCTCATCAGCCGGAAACGCTCGGCGGTGGTGGCCACCATCGAGGCTTTGCGCCGGACGGGAGCGCTCGATTACACCTGCGTCGTCGTCGCCGAAGCCACCGCCATGCCCGGCCTCAAATTCCTCGCTCCCTTCGCCGGTTGTGCTCTCGCCGAGGCCTGGATGTGGGTGGGCCGCGACGTGCTGGTGGTGTATGACGACCTCAGCACCCACGCCCGCACCTATCGGGAGCTGTCGCTGTTGCTGCGCCGCCCGCCAGGCCGCGAGGCCTACCCCGGCGACATCTTTTTCCTGCATTCGCGCCTGCTGGAGCGTTCCACCTGTCTGGCCGCCCATTGCGGCGGTGGCAGCATGACCGCCCTGCCCATCGTCGAGACCGAGCAGGGCGAGATCGCCGCCTACATCCCCACCAACCTGATCTCCATCACCGATGGCCAGATCTATCTCGACCCGCAACTGTTCGCCCGCGGGTTTCTACCGGCCATTGACGTCACCCGTTCGGTGTCGCGCATCGGCGGCAAGGCGCAGCATCCGGCCATTCGTGCCGAGGCCGGGCGGATGAAACTGGATTTCCTGCAATTTTTGGAACTGGAGGTCTTCACCCGCTTCGGTTCCCGCCTGGAAGCCAGCATCGAAGCGAAAATCCGGCGCGGGCGGCTGTTGCGGGAACTCTTGAAACAGGAGCGCCTGGCGCCGCTGTCGCCGGAACAGCACCTGGCCTGGCTCATCGCCTACAACGAAGGGCGGTTCGACGGCCTGGAGGGCGACGCCTTGATGACAGCGCTGGCGACGCTGCTCGCCCGCGCGGCGGCTTCGCCCCTCACGCTGAACGACGGGCGTGAGGCCTGGCGCAGAGCTGTGATCGAGTGGCGGAAACCGCCATGAGCCGCCGGCGCGAGCTGGCGCGGCGGTTGGCCGCCCTGACGGATATTGCCGGCATCCTGTCGGCGATGAAGGGCCTGGCGCTGATGGAAACCCGCATCCTGCGGGATTCCCTCGACAGCCAGCGCCGCATGGTGGACGGTATCGAAGCCGCCGCCGGCGATTTCCTCGCCTGGCACGCCGATCTGGCCCCCGTGCCGGGGAAGGGACGCGAACTGTGCGTGCTGGTGGGTTCGGAACAGGGTTTCTGCGGCGACTTCAACGAGAGCATCGTGACGCAGGCGCGGGCGACGTGCACCGACCCGAATGCCCCCGCGTGCTGGACCGTGGTCGGCCAGCGTCTCACCAGCAGGCTCGCTGATGATGGCCGCGTGGTGCTGGCGTTGCCCGGGGCGAGCGTTGCCGACGAGGTGCCGGCGGTGCTGCTGCGCCTGACCCGGGAACTCAATCGCCTGCTGGCTATGGAAGCGATGGCGGGCCACGGCCTCTCCACGCTCTACCACTGCGACGCCAGCGGCGATATTCGACTGCGGAGGTTGTTGCCGCTGCGCGATCTGCCGCCGGCGCCGGCGCGGGCCCACCCGCCCGACCTCAACCTGCCGCCGGCTGAATTCCTGACCGGGCTCGCCAGCCATTATCTCTATGCCGTGCTCAACGAGGTGCTCTACAGTTCGCTCATGGCCGAGAATCGGCGGCGGCTCGCGCACATGGACCGGGCGCTGGACCGTCTGGAGGAAGACATGGCGCAGCTGCGGCTGACCTACAACGCCCGGCGCCAGGAGGAAATCACCGAGGAGATCGAGGTCATCCTGCTCTCCGCCGATATGCTGGCCGGCACGGAAACCCCGTCCTGAAGCCACTTGCCGAGGGATGGCCCTGCCGCTGGATGCTGCAGTCGCCTGACTG
>JAGTSD010000288.1 GCA_018262135.1 Pseudomonadota bacterium
ATTCCCGCAAGTCCGACATGATCGGCCGCTTGTCGCCGCGCTGCTCCAGGGTGCGGTTGAGCTGCGACAGCGCCAGCACCGGCACCGACAGCTCCTTGGCCAGGGATTTGAGGGAGCGGGAAATTTCGGAAACCTCGGTGGCGCGGTTCTCGTTCGTGCCCGGCACCTGCATCAACTGAAGATAATCCACCACGATCAGCCCCAGTTGCCCCTCCTGCCGGTGCAGCCGCCGCGCCCGCGCCCGCAAGTCGTTCGGACTCAGGCTGGAACTGTCGTCGATGAACAGCCGCGCCTCGGACAGCATGGTCACCGCCGAGGTCAGCCGCGGCCAGTCCTCCTCCTCCAGCCGGCCGGTGCGGACCTTGTGCTGGTCGATCCGCCCCAGCGAGGACACCAGCCGCATGATCAGGCTCTCGCCCGGCATTTCCATGCTGAACACCGCCACCGGACACTTCACCTGAATCGCCGCGAATTCGACGATATTCATGGCCAGCGCGGTCTTGCCCATCGAGGGCCGGCCGGCAATCACGATCAAGTCGCCGCGTTGCAGGCCGGCGGTCATCTCGTCGAAATCCTGCCAGCCGGTGGGAATGCCGGTAATGGGATTGTCGCGCTGGAACAGGATGTCAATCCGCTCCACGGTGCGCGCCATCAATTCCTTGATGCTGGTAAAGCCCTGCTGGCCGCGTGACCCCCGTTCGGCGATGGCGAACACCCGCTTTTCGGCATCGTCCAGCAACTCCCGGCTATCGCGGCCCCGGGGATCGTAGGCGCTGTCGGCGATTTCGGTGCTGGTGCGGATCAGTTCGCGGCGGATTGCCCGTTCGCGAACGATGTCGGCATAGGCGCGAACGTTGGCGGCGCTGGGCGTATCCCGCGCCAGCACCCCCAGATAGGCGAAGCCCCCCGCCTCCTCCAACTGGTTGTTGTCTTCCAGCCACTCCGCCAGCGTGAGCAGATCAAAAGGCTTGCCGTTCTCCGACAAACGACGGATGGCGCGGAAGATCAGCCGGTGATCGTTGCGGTAGAAATCGCTCTCGTCCAGCCGGTCCGCCACCTGATCCCAGGTGGCGTTGTCCAGCATCAGGCCGCCCAGCACAGACTGTTCGGCCTCGAGCGAATGCGGCGGGGTCCGCAGTGCTTCGGCGGCGGGGTCCTTGCGGGTGGGAAACGGGGAAACGGGCTGCATGACGGAACTCTCGGAACTAGACCGGCGATCCGCCGTCCGCCGGAATCGCCCGGCGGCACGGCCACGAAACTCCCTCGGAAAAACGAGCACCCGTCGGGTGGCGTGACCACCTCGGGACCAGGCTCGCGCGGGGGGTCACTTCAGTGTAGCTCACCCCGACGCAGGCGTGCTGGCCGGCGTTCAGGCCTCAGCGATCACGTTGACCCGAATCTGGGTCTTGACCTCGCCGTGCAGGTGCAGGTCCACATCGTATTCGCCGATCTGGCGGATCGAGCCGGTCGGCAGCCGCACTTCCTGCTTTTGCAATTCGATGCCGGCAGCAGACACCGCGCTGGCGATGTCAGCGGGACCCACCGAGCCGAACAACCGGCCTTCGCTGCCAGTCTTGACCGACAGAGTGACGATCAGCTCGGCCAGTTGCTCGGCGCGGGCCTTGGCCTTGGCCAGGGCTTCGGCGGCGATCCGCTCCAGTTCGGCGCGACGGGCCTCGAAGCGGGCCAGGTTGGCTCCGGTCGCCTCGGTAGCCTTGCCCTTGGGAATCAGGAAGTTGCGGGCATAGCCCGGCTTGACCTTGACCCGGTCGCCCAGCGCGCCCAGGTTGGCGATTTTTTCCAGCAGAATGATTTCCATCGTCGGATGCTCCAGGATTCAATTCGATACGTGAATACGACTCAGCGCTGGTCCAGACGGGGCCGGACGCGGTTGCGGAAATCGGCCCAGGCGTCGGCAACGCCCAGCGCCATCACCAACTGCGACAGCGCCGGGACCAGCAGCAATAGATAGAACAGCAGCAGCCAGGCCGGCGACAGTCGCCGCTTGAACGCCACGGCGTGAACCAGGGCGATGCCCTGCACCGTGTACAACAGGCCCAGCACCAGCATCAGGTTGGTCAGCGGCGGCCAGGCGGACCACAGCGCCGCGCCCAACAGCGCCAGCGTCAACGCCGCCAGCGGCCGCCCCAGGCGCAACTGGTGAAACTCGGGCTGAAAGCCGCCGGGATTGAACAGCAGCGCCTGCTGCCAGCGGCCGAGCAACAATCCCGCCAGCACGAACAGCAGCGCTGCCCCGACGGCCTGGCCCGGCAGATACGGCGCCCATTCCTTCAGCAGCGCCAGCAATTGATCCAGCGTGGCCCGGTCGGTTGAGGCCAGGGGCGTCAGCGCCTGTTCCCACTGGCCGAGCACGCCGCCCCACCAGACCGCCGGATCGCCCAGCGCCAGATAGAAGCCCGCCACGCCCAGCAGGCTCAGCAACGCTGCCGCCTGAAAGGTCCGGGACAGCGACACCGTAGCGCGCAGCACCACGGCCAGCAGCCACACGGAAAGCCAACAGGCTGGCAATACGTCCAGCATCGGCCACGGCGTGCCCAGCGCCAGCCCGATCAGGGCCACGGCCCCGAACCCGGCCAGCGCCATCAGCCACGCGCCCTCGGCCGCGCCACGGCGCAGCGTCACCAGCGCCACCGTCGCCCCCGACACGATCAGGAACGGTGGAAACAGCCAGAACAGCACGGCCGCCGCCGCCGCGACCAGGGCGGCGGTCGAACGGCCGCGCATGACAAAAGTAGCGAGCGCTTTCATGGCGATGGCGCAGAACTACGGTCTCGGCGACCCCCGCCGGTCTCAATGCCGGTCGCAGTACGGCAGCAACGCCAGGAATCGGGCGCGCTTGATCGCCACCGACAATTGCCGCTGATAGCGGGCCTTGGTGCCGGTGATGCGGCACGGCACGATCTTGCCGGTCTCGGTGATGTAGTTTTTCAGGACGGCGATGTCCTTATAGTCAATTTCCTTGACGCCCTCGGCGGTGAAACGGCAAAACTTCTTGCGACGGAAGAAACGCGACATGATGGTCAATCCTCGGATGATTCGGTTACAAGTAGGTCAATGCGGGCGGCGTGCAACACCAGCCGATACTCGCCCTCGCGGTGGTTGGCGCGGCTGACGAAGCCCTGAACCCGAATGCGGGCGTCCGGCGCCAACCGGCGGGCGACGCCAGCCAGCGCCTCGCCGCAGGCCATGACAGGAATCCGGCAGCACGCCTCGCGGGGCAGGCCGGCTTCCTGTTGACCCGAATGATGGTCCAGCAGAAACCGGCTGATCGGCACTCCGGCCGGCGTGACGCGGGTTTCGCAGGCTCCGGCCAACTGGCCGACGATGATCAGACAGTTGTCGTCGGACGGCGCGCAACCAGGCGCCAGATCAGGTCGCCTCGTCGTCGGCCTCGGCCTCGACCTCGTCGTCGGCGTCCTCGCGGTCAGCGCGACCGCTGCGGGGTTCGCGATCATCGCG
>JAGTSD010000289.1 GCA_018262135.1 Pseudomonadota bacterium
TTCGCCGGGGAAATGGGGGCGACGTTGCACAATCGGATTCCCGGCCTCGACCACGACCGGTTCGACGCCTATTGCCAGCATCTGCTCGTGCGCGATGGCCTGGGTCGGGTCATCGCCTGCACCCGCCTGCTCACCCCTCTTCCACGGCGAAGACGATGCGCCTGCTGCTTGATACCGGCATCCTCCACGACTGGAGGATGGGCGCCATGGCCGATACCGAGGCTGTTCGGTCGATCCGGCAGGCCGGCACCTGGGTCAGCGCGGTCTCGATCTGGGAGATGGCCATCCAGCAGGGCTTGGGCAAGCTACCGTTCCCCTCCCGCCAGATCGTCGCAGATGTCGGCGCGCAGGGATTCGGCTGGCTGAACATCACGCCAGGCCATGCTCAGGCGGTGCTCGATCTGGTCGCTCACCATCAAGATCCCTTCGATCGGTTGCTGATCGCTCAGGCCCGTTGCGAGGGTATGCGCATGGTCACCCATGATCGGCTGTTCAGGGACTATCTGCCAGATACGATTCTGGTGCGCGCCGGTTGACCGAGTGATCCAATCCCGGCCAGGTTCGCCGTGCAGTAGCTCGGGTAACCATCTACCCATCTCGGGCGGTTGAATTTTCTGGTCTTTTTATGAAACCATGGGAACATTCATCTTCGCGCCACCCTGGGCGCTGACCTGTATGGATGTCGCCCAAGGTCTTCGATGCCATCGTCGAAACTCCTAACACCTTGTTGGGAATCGAAATTTACACCTTCATCACTGATCTGGTCATGCCAAAAACACTCTTTGAAAAAATCTGGGAGTCGCACGTCGTTGCCGAACAACCCGATGCCCCGGCCATTCTGTATATAGACCTGCATCTCGTCCACGAGGTGACCTCGCCCCAAGCCTTTACCGGCCTGCGTCAGCGCGGCCTGGAGGTCCGTCGTCCCGAGCGCACCGTCGCCACGATGGACCACTCCATTCCGACCACGCCGCCCGACGTGCCGATCAGCGACCCGCTGGCCGCCGCGCAAATCCGGCAAATGGAAGTCAACGCCGCCGAGTTCGGCATCACCCTGCACGGCATGGCCAGTCCCCATCGCGGCATCGTGCATGTCATTGGCCCGGAACTGGGTCTGACCCAGCCTGGCATGACTATCGTCTGCGGCGACAGCCACACCGCCACCCACGGCGCCTTTGGGGCGCTGGCTTTCGGGATCGGCACCAGTGAAGTCGAGCATGTCCTTGCTACCCAGTGCTTGTTGCAGAAAAAGCCCCGGACCTGTGAGGTTCGGGTGGATGGAACGCTCCCCGCCGGCGTTTCCGCCAAGGACATCATCCTGGCGCTGATCGCCAAAATCGGTGTGGGCGGGGGAACCGGCTATGTTTTCGAGTACACGGGTTCAGCCATCCGCGCGCTGACGATGGAACAGCGCATGACCGTCTGCAACATGTCTATCGAAGGCGGCGCGCGGGCGGGCCTGATCGCGCCCGACGACGTCACTTTTGACTATCTTAAGGGCCGCGATCATGCGCCCACCGAGGCGGAATGGGACAAGGCCGTCGCCCGCTGGAAAACGTTCGCCAGCGACGAAGGCGCAGCCTACGACCATGCCGTCTCCCTGGATGCCTCCGCCCTCGAACCGATGATCACCTACGGCACCAATCCAGGCATGGGCATGGGCATCACCAGGCGCGTACCCGATCCCGCCAGCCTGAGCGACGCCAATCAAAAATCCGCGCTCAACAAGGCGCTGCGCTACATGGGCCTCCAGCCCGGTCAGCCATTGCTGGGCCAGAAAGTGGATGTGGTCTTTATCGGCAGTTGCACCAACTCGCGCATCTCCGATCTGCGCGAGGCGGCCTCGCTGTTCAGGGGCCGCAAAGTTGCCGCTGGCGTGCGCGTGATGGTGGTCCCCGGCTCGCAATCGATCAAGCTACAAGCGGAAGCCGAGGGCCTGGACCAGGTGTTCAAACAGGCGGGCGCGGAATGGCGCGAACCCGGCTGCAGCATGTGCATCGCCATGAACGGCGATCAGCTCCAGCCCGGCCAGTACGCCGTCAGCACCAGCAACCGCAATTTTGAAGGCCGCCAGGGCCAGGGCGGGCGTACCTTCCTCGCGTCGCCGCTGACCGCCGCCGCCAGCGCCGTGGCCGGCGCCGTGGCCGATCCCCGCACCGTGCTTGGAGGCCGGTAACATGGCTCAATTCACCTCCCTCACTTCCCGCGTCGTGGCGCTGCCGGTCAACGATATTGATACCGACCAGATCATCCCGGCCCGGTTTTTGAAAGCGACCGACAAAAAGGGCATGGGCGACAACCTGTTCGCCGACTGGCGCTACAACGCCGATGGTTCGCCCAAGCCCGATTTCGCGCTCAACCAGCCCGAAGCGGCAGGCCGCCAAATCCTGTTGGCGGGCGACAATTTCGGTTGCGGTTCGTCCCGCGAGCACGCGCCCTGGGCGCTGACCGGGTTCGGGTTCCAGGCGGTGATTAGCACCTCGTTCGCCGACATTTTCCGCAACAACGCGCTTAAGAACGGCCTGCTGCCCATCATCGTGGATGCGCCGACTCATCAGAAGCTGTTGGCAATGATTGCGGAAAATCCCGCTACCGAACTGACCATTGATCTGGCCGCCCAGACCCTGTCTTTCCCCGGTGGTTCGGTCACGTTCCCGATTGACCCGTTCAACAAGACCTGCCTGCTCGAGGGCGTGGACGAGTTGGGCTATATCCTGAGTTTCGAGAAGGAGATCGCGGCGTTTGAAGCGCGAAGATAAGGCCATGTCATTCATTCAGATTTACGACACCACCCTGCGCGACGGGACGCAAAGCGAAGGCTTCACCCTGTCGGGCTACGACAAAATCCGTGTGGCCAAGCGGCTGGATGATCTGGGCGTGGCCTTCATCGAAGGCGGCTGGCCCGGCTCCAACCCCAAGGATGCCGAATTTTTCGAGCGCGCCCGCGACCTGGAGTGGAACACCGCGCTGATCGCCGCCTTTGGCTCCACTTGCCGGGCCAAGGGCGGCCCGGAGGACGACGCCAACATCCAGGCGCTGCTCGAGGCGCGGACGCCGGTCTGCACCATCTTTGGCAAAACCTGGACCCTGCACGTCACCGACGTACTGCAAACCACGCTGGAGGACAACCTGCGCATCATCGAGCAGTCGGTGGCCTACCTGCGCGCCGCGGGCCGCCGGGTCATCTACGATGCCGAGCACTTCTTCGATGGCTACAAGGCCGATCCGCTCTACGCGCTGGAAACGCTCAAGGCCGCCATTCGCGGCGGAGCCGAGACGGTGGCGCTCTGCGACACCAACGGCGGCACCATGCCCTGGGAACTGGAAACCATCATCCACGAGATGAAGGAGTCGATCCAACACCCGTTCGGCATCCACACCCACAACGACGGCGAGTGCGCGGTCATCAACGCGCTGCTGGCGGTGCGCGAGGGCGCCATCCAGGTCCAGGGCACCATCAACGGTGTG